>NZ_JAYRTX010000126.1:0-7299 GCF_041919395.1 Albidovulum sp. | reverse complement strand
CATAGCCCTTGAAGTCGCCGAAATACTTGGTGATCGCCGCCGTCAGCGTCGTCTTGCCATGGTCAACGTGACCAATCGTCCCGATGTTAACGTGCGGTTTCGTCCGTTCAAACTTTGCCTTCGCCATGATGGCTTCTCCTATTGGTTCGGTTGCGGTGCGCCGTAGCGCACCCTACGGGGTGGTAGGGCGGGCTTCGGCCCGCCGCACCGTCATGCGTACTTCTTCTGGATTTCCTGGCTGATGTTCTCCGGCACCGCGTCGTAGTGGTCGAAGAGCATCGTGAACACCGCGCGGCCCGAGGTCATCGAGCGCAGGTTGTTGATGTAGCCGAACATGTTGGCCAGCGGCACCATCGCGTTGATCACGTTGGCGTTGCCGCGGCTGTCCTGCCCGGTCACCATGCCCCGACGCGAGGTCAGGTCGCCGATGACGCCGCCGGTATATTCCTCGGGCGTCACGACCTCGACCTTCATGATCGGCTCGAGAAGCTTCGCGCCGGCCTTCTTCAGGCCTTCGCGCATGGCAGCCCGCGAGGCGATCTCGAAGGCCAGGACCGAGGAGTCGACGTCGTGGAACGCGCCGTCGACCAGCTGGACCTTGAAGTCGATGACCGGGAAGCCCGCGAGCGGACCCGAATCCATGACCGACTTGATGCCCTTCTCGACGCCGGGGATGTACTCCTTCGGCACCGCACCGCCGACGATCTTGGATTCGAACGAGTAGCCTTCGCCCGGTTCCGTCGGGGTGATCTGCAGCTTGACGCGGGCGAACTGGCCCGTGCCGCCGGTCTGCTTCTTGTGGGTATAGTCGATCTCGTGCGCGTTCGAGATGGTCTCGCGGTAGGCCACCTGCGGCGCGCCGATGTTCGCCTCGACCTTGAACTCGCGCCGCATGCGGTCGACGAGGATGTCGAGGTGAAGTTCGCCCATGCCCTTCATGATGGTCTGGCCGGATTCCAGGTCGGTCTCGACGCGGAAGGACGGGTCTTCGGCCGCGAGGCGAGCGAGGGCGATGCCCATCTTCTCCTGGTCGGCCTTCGACTTCGGCTCCACCGCGATCTCGATCACCGGATCGGGGAAGGTCATGGTTTCCAGCACGACCGGCTTGGCCGGATCGCAGAGCGTGTCGCCGGTGGTGGTCTCTTTCAGACCGGCCAGGGCGATGATGTCGCCCGCGAAGGCCTCGTCGATTTCCTCACGCTGGATGGCGTGCATCATCATCATGCGGCCGACGCGCTCGCGCTTGCCCTTGGTCGCGTTCATCATCTGGTCGCCCTTCTTCAGGACGCCCGAGTAGATGCGCGTGAAGGTCAGCGAGCCGACGAAGGGGTCGTTCATGATCTTGAACGCCAGGGCCGAGAAGGGTTCCGCGTCGTCGGGCTTGCGCTCGATGTTGCGGGTCTCGGTCTCGTCGCCCGGGGCGAAGCCCAGATAGGGCGGGACGTCCAGCGGGCAGGGCAGATAGTCGACCACGGCGTTCAGCAGAGCCTGCACGCCCTTGTTCTTGAAGGCAGAGCCGCCAAGGACCGGAACGAAGGCCATCGCCAGCGTGCCCTTGCGGATCAGCTTGCGCAGCGTGTCCTGGTCAGGCTCGTTGCCTTCGAGATAGGCTTCCATCGCGGCATCGTCCTGCTCGACGGCAAGCTCGATCAGCGTGGCGCGGCGGGTTTCGGCCTCGGCCTTCAGCTCGTCACGGATCGGACGGTGCGACCAGGTCGCGCCGACGTCGTCGCCGTCCCAGACCCATTCTTCCATCGTGATCAGGTCGACGATGCCTTCCAGCTTGTCTTCCGCGCCGATCGGGAACGCGATCGGGGCCGGGGTGGCGCCGGTGCGGTCCTTGATCATCGTCAGGCACTTCTGGAAGTCGGCGCCGATCTTGTCCATCTTGTTGACGAACACGATCCGCGGCACGCCATAGCGGTCAGCCTGGCGCCAGACGGTTTCGGTCTGCGGCTCCACGCCGGCGTTGCCGTCCAGCAGGCAGACCGCGCCGTCGAGCACCGCCAGCGAACGCTCCACCTCGATGGTGAAGTCGACGTGGCCGGGGGTGTCGATGATGTTGAAGCGGTGCTTCAGCGAGGTCGGTTCCTTGCCGTCGTAGGTCTTTTCCCAGAACGTGGTGGTCGCGGCCGAGGTGATCGTGATGCCGCGTTCCTGTTCCTGTTCCATCCAGTCCATGGTCGAGGCGCCATCATGCGTCTCGCCCATCTTGTGGTTCTTGCCGGTGTAGAACAGGATCCGCTCGGTCGTGGTGGTCTTGCCCGCGTCGATGTGGGCCATGATCCCGAAGTTGCGGTAGAGGTTCAGCGGATATTCGCGTGCCATGATGTCCTCTTACCAGCGATAATGGCTGAACGCCTTGTTCGCGTCCGCCATCTTGTGAGTGTCTTCGCGCTTCTTCACGGCGGTGCCGCGGTTCTGCACGGCGTCGGCCAGTTCGGCGGCCAGACGCTCTTCCATGGTGTTCTCGTTGCGCTTGCGGGCGGCGGTGATCAGCCAGCGGATCGCCAGCGCCTCGCGGCGCTCGGTGCGCACCTCGACGGGGACCTGGTAGGTCGCACCGCCGACGCGGCGGGAGCGGACCTCGACCGAGGGCTTCACGTTGTCGAGCGCCTCGTGGAAGGCTTCGACGGCGGGGCGCTTCAGCCGGGTCTGGACGCGGTCAAGCGCGCCGTAGACGATGGACTCGGCGACGGATTTCTTGCCGTCGAGCATCAGGTTGTTCATGAACTTGGTGACCACCCGGTCGCCGAACTTGGCATCGGGCAGGATTTCGCGCTTTTCGGCGGCGTGACGACGGGACATCTGTTATCTCCTCACTTCGGACGCTTGGCGCCGTACTTCGAACGACGCTGACGACGCTCTTTCACGCCCTGGGTATCCAGAACGCCGCGGAGGATGTGGTAGCGCACACCCGGAAGGTCCTTGACCCGGCCGCCACGGATCAGGACGACGGAGTGTTCCTGAAGGTTGTGCTTTTCGCCGGGGATATAGGAGATGACCTCGAAGCCGTTGGTCAGGCGCACCTTGGCGACTTTCCGCATGGCCGAGTTCGGCTTCTTCGGGGTGGTGGTGTAGACGCGGGTGCAGACCCCGCGCTTCTGCGGGCAGGATTCCAGGTGCTGGGACTTGGACTTGCGCGCGACCGCTTCCCGGGGTTTCCGGATCAGCTGTTGAATCGTTGGCATTCACGTTCCTCGTTTCGATACTCGCCCCCTTGCCTGGAGGGCGCCGCTTCTCGATCGTGCCTGCGCGAATCGCAAAACACGAACACCGCAACCACCCCCGTCGCCGGGGATGCCGCGGTGGATTTACAGAGGATCGGGGCGGATAGCCCGGATCATGACCACTTCAAGCGCTCTGAACCCTTGTCCCGGTCGCGACCGGAATTCGGATTGGGCGGCGTATAAGAGGAATCGGAGGGGGAGTCAACGGGCCGGGTCTGGGGTGACCGGGTCCGGGGAAGCGGGGACGGGACGGGACGGGCGGCGCAGCCGCTGCTCGCGCCAGAGGGTGAAAAGCCCCGCGCCGACCACGATGGCCGCGCCGACCAGGGTCCAGACGTCGGGCAGGTCGCCGAAGACCAGGAGGCCCAGCACGATGGCCCAGATGAGCGAGGTATAGCGGAAGGGCGCGACAAGGCCGATGTCCCCATGCCGCATCGCCGAGACCGAGGAGAGATAGCCCACGATCACGAAAAGCCCGGCGGCAAGGACTTCGGCCGCTTCGGCCGGGGACACGGGTTTCCAGCCCTGGATCCCGGCGCCGATCCAGCCCATCGCCGTGACCGCGACCGCCGCGCCAAGCGCCACGAGGCCCGAGGGCACCGCGCCCTGGATCGGCCGCACCGCAAGGTCGCGGACCACGACGCAAAGGACCGAGGCGATGCCGAGAAGCGACCAGCGGTCGAAACCCTCGGTCCCGGGGCGGATGATGAGGAGGACGCCGACCAGCCCGACAAGGATCGCGGTCATCCGCCGCCAGCCGATCTTGTCGCCGAAGACCAGCGCCGCCGCCAGGGTGATGAGGAGCGGCAGCGCCTGCAGGATCGCCGAGAGGTTCGCCAGCGGCATCCGCAGCAGGGCTTCGAGAAACAGGATCGTCGCCGCGACATCGGCCAGCGAGCGCAGGAGGATCAGCAGCCCATCCCGACCCGAAGGGCGGAAGCGGAAGGCGCCGGTCAGGGCCGCGAGCAGGCCAAGGCCGACCAGCGCGATCACCCCGCGCATGGCGATGGTCTGATAGAGCGGCAGGCTTTGCGTCACCGATTTCATGAAGGTGTCGTTGATGGTGAAGGCCGCCATCGACGTGCACATCAGAAGGATTCCGCGCAGGTTTTCCGAAAGGTGCAAGACGGGATCCTTCTCTGTCCGTCAATGCCTAGCAGGGCAAGGGCGGAAGGGGAAGGCCGCGCGGCAAAGGGAAACCCCCGCCGGTTGCCCGGCGGGGGTCTGGATCATCTGGCGACTGACCTCAGTCGCGGCTTTCGACCGTGTCGACCAGGCCCGAATCGGTCTGGTCGCCCAGGTCCATCACGTCCATCGGGGCAGCCAGGGCCGCGGCATGTTCGGCCTCGGACCGGCGCGCCTCGATCACGGTATGGTCGCGGTCGGCGGCGATCTTCTTGACGCGGCTGGTCGCCCCGCCGGTGCCCGCCGGGATCAGGCGGCCGACGATGACGTTCTCCTTCAGGCCGACCAGCTTGTCGCGCTTGCCCTGGACCGAAGCCTCGGTCAGGACGCGGGTGGTCTCCTGGAAGGAGGCGGCCGAGATGAAGCTGCGGGTCTGCAAGGACGCCTTGGTGATCCCCAGCAGCACCGGCTCGGCCTTGGCCTCGCGGCCGCCGCGGGCAACCGCCTTGGCGTTCTCTTCGTCCAGCTCGGTCTTCTCGACCTGCTCGCCCTTCAGGAGCGTGGTGTCGCCACCGTCGAGGATCTCGAACTTCTGCAGCATCTGGCGAACGATGACTTCGATGTGCTTGTCGTTGATCTTCACGCCCTGCAGGCGATAGACGTCCTGCACCTCGTCGATCATGTAGTTGGCAAGCGCCTCGATCCCCATGATCCGCAGGATGTCGTGCGGAGCCGGGTTGCCGTCCATGATGTAGTCGCCCTTCTGGACGAAGTCACCTTCCTGGACCGGAATGTGCTTGCCCTTCGGGATCATGTACTCGACCGCCTGCAGCGTCTCGTCCACCGGCTCGACCGTGATCCGGCGCTTGGACTTGTAGTCCTTGCCGAAGCGGACATAGCCGTCGGTTTCCGCGATGATCGCGTGATCCTTCGGACGACGGGCCTCGAACAGTTCCGCCACGCGGGGAAGACCCCCGGTGATGTCCTTGGTCTTGGCGCCCTCGCGCGGGATCCGCGCCACCACGTCGCCGGGCCGCAACTCCTGGCCGTCCTCGACCGACAGGATCGCGTCCACCGACATGGCATAGGTGATCGGGTTGCCGTTGTCGCCGCGCACCGGATCGCCGGTCGCCGGGTCCATGACGATGATCTCGGGCTTGAGGTCGCCGCCTTTCGGCACCGAACGCCAGTCCGAGACGATCTTCTGGGTCATGCCCGTCGCATCGTCGGTTTCCTCGCGGACCGAGATCCCCGCGACCAGGTCCTTGAACCGCGCGACCCCCGCCTTTTCGGCGATGATCGGCAGGGTGAAGGGGTCCCATTCGAAGAGCTTGGTGCCACGCTTGACCGCCTCGCCTTCCGAGACGTGCAGCTTGGCGCCGTAGGTCAGCTTGTGCGCCGCGCGTTCCTGTCCGGCATCATCGATGATGGCGATGGACATGTTGCGCCCGATCACGATCTGCTCGCCCGCCGCGTTCTTCAGCAGGTTGGCGTTGCGGAACTCGATCTTGCCTTCCTGCGACGCTTCCAGGAACGACTGCTGGCCACCCTGGGCCACACCGCCGATGTGGAAGGTTCGCATGGTCAGCTGCGTGCCGGGTTCGCCGATCGACTGGGCGGCGATGATGCCGACCGCCTCGCCGATGTTCACCAGCGTGCCGCGCGCCAGGTCGCGGCCGTAGCAGAGCGCGCAGACGCCCTCCTCGGCCTCGCAGGTGAGCGGGCTGCGGATGCGGATCGCGGCGATGCCCGAACCGTTGATCGCATCGGCGCGGCGTTCGTCGATCAGCTCGCCCCGGGCGACGATGACCTCGTCCGAGCCGGGCGCGATCACGTCCTCGGCCGCGACGCGACCCAGCACACGCTCGCCCATCGGCACGATCACCTCACCATCGTTGACCGCGGCCGAGGCCGTGATCGACTGTTCGGTGCCGCAATCGTGGACGCGGACGATGCAGTCCTGCGCCACGTCGACCAGGCGGCGGGTCAGGTAGCCCGAGTTCGCGGTCTTGAGCGCGGTGTCGGACAGGCCCTTCCGGGCGCCGTGGGTCGAGTTGAAGTATTCAAGAACGGTCAGGCCTTCCTTGAAGTTCGAGATGATCGGCGTCTCGATGATCTCGCCCGAGGGCTTGGCCATCAGGCCGCGCATCCCGCCGAGCTGCTTCATCTGGATGACCGAACCCCGGGCGCCGGAGTGGGCCATCATGTAGACCGAGTTCGGCTCCTTCTCGGCGCCGTTCTCATCCGTGCGCGCGGCAGAGATCGTGGCCATCATGGCCTCGGTCACCTTGTCGTTGCACTTGGTCCAGGCGTCGACGACCTTGTTGTACTTCTCGCCCTGGGTGATCAGACCGTCGAGGTACTGCTGTTCGAAGCCGGCGACCTGCTCCTTGACCTCGTTGACGATGGTCCATTTCGAGTCCGGGATCACCATGTCGTCCTTGCCGAAGGAAATCCCGGCGCGGAAGGCCTCGCGGAAGCCGAGCGACATGATCTGGTCGCAGAAGATCACCGATTCCTTCTGGCCGCAGTAGCGGTAGACGGTGTCGATGACAGTCTGCACGTCCTTCTTGCGGAGGAGGCGGTTGACCAGTTCGAAGGGCGCCTTGGCGTTCAGCGGCAGCAGGTTCCCGAGCCGCAGGCGGCCGGGGGTGGTCTCATACCGTTTCCAGACCACGTTGCCGGTCTCGTCGACCTGGCGCAGGCGGGCCTTGATCCTGGCGTGCAGGTGGACGGCGCCCGCGGCGAGCGCATGCTCCACTTCCTCGATGTCGGCGAAGGCCATGCCCTCGCCCTGCATGCCCTTGCGCTCCATCGTGACGTAGTAGAGGCCGAGGACCATGTCCTGCGACGGCACGATGATCGGCGCGCCGTTGGCGGGCGACAGCACGTTGTTGGTCGACATCATCAGGACGCGCGCTTCCAGCTGGGCCTCAAGGCTCAG
>NZ_JAYRTX010000125.1:0-7327 GCF_041919395.1 Albidovulum sp. | reverse complement strand
GGTCTCTTTGGAATGCTGGCGCCTGTAGGGCTGTTTTACGCCCTGCCGATCGGCGGTTGGTCAATCCTCCTGTGGCTTTTCAATCCGATCAGGCTCGTGGACGCCGGGCGTCTGCTGCAAGTGCTTGGCTCGACCACCGCGCTTCTCGTCGCATCCTATGCCGCCGTATCGATGATCATCTACGGCATACGGAACTACGCGGTGCGCGGGCTGCTTTTGGGCGCGCTCTGGCTTTCTCTCTATGCCGCACAAATTCTTCTTTCAGGTGTCTACAACGGGCCGCTCTGACCAAGGACGACTTTCCCCATTCCCAACTCCCTCCGCCTCACCCTCGCCGCCGCATTCCGAACCGACCGCTTCGCACCGGCCGGGTCTTGGGCAGCTAGGACGACTTCACCGCCTTCACCGCCCAGGCCCGCGCGGTCAGGGCGATGCCGCCGTCCGGTTCCGCCGGCAGGTCGCTTTCCAGCTTCCGGCGCAGCGCCTCGCGGCGATCGGGCGGCAAGGCGGCGCAGTAGCCCGGCGCGGGACCGGCGCCGAGGGTGAAGGGCGTCCAGTAATCGGTGAAATCGGCAAACCGCGTGTCGATGACAAGCGCCGTCGACTCCACCTCCATCCCCCAAACCCTAACCGCAAGATCGCGCAGCCGGGCCTCGGTGCAGTCGGGGAACCTCTTGTCCTCGGTCAGATCTTGCGCGGCGGGGTCGAGCGCGCTCGCGGCGCGCCAGAATTCGCGCATGAACCGGACGCCGCCGCCCGGATAGTCCCAGACGAAGAAGCCGAGCCGCCCGCCGGGACGGACAACGCGGGCCATCTCGCGCAGCATCGCGGAACGGCCGGGCACGAAGTTCAGGACAAGGCCGGAGACGGCCGCGTCGAAGCTTTCCGCCGGAACGTCAAGCTTCTGGGCATCGCCGCGTCGGAATCGCACACGGGGATCGTCGGTCTTGCTCGCTGCATGGACGACGAATCCCTCTGAAGCGTCCACTCCGGTCACGCTGCGGGGCGCCGACTGCCCGAGGATCGCCGCCGACAGCGATCCGGTCCCGCAGCCGACATCGAGCCAGTCGCCGCCTTCGGGAGCCTCCAGCCAGTCGAGGAAACGCGGCGCCACCCGACGGCTCCAGCGGCCCATATAGGCGTCGTAGTTGGCGCCCGCCTGCCAGGAATCGTGTCGTGAGCTTTCGGACATGACGTCTCTCCGGCGACAAGGGTGCGTGCTGCAAATGCCGTCCATCATACGCCTCTTTCCGGCGGCTGGCGCGGACTGTATCAGGGGTCAGCCGCTTCCGGCCGTCCCGCCGCCAGCCCCGAACGAGGTATCGATGCCCGCTTTCCTCCGCCTCACGCCCGCCGCCACCTCCCCTGAAACCGAGCGCCCCGCGCGCGAAAGGGTGATCTCGGGCGACCCCGTGCACACCACCTGGAACGTCGAGGAGCGGGACGGGCTTTACTGCGGCATCTGGCAATCCACCCCCGGCAAGTGGCGGATCAGCTACGACGAATGGGAATACTGCCGCATCCTCGCGGGTCGTTCGGTCATCACCGACGACAAGGGGACCGAATACCATATCGGTCCCGGCGACAGCTTCATCCTCCGGCCCGGTTTCTCAGGCACATGGGAAGTGATCGAGACCACCCGCAAGGATTACGTGATCCGGGTCTGATCGCACTCAGTTGATCTGGGTGAAGACCCCGTCGGGATCGGTCACCGCCGAGGCGTCCGAGAGCGGCAACCCGGTCGCCGGATCGATGGCGACCGCGGTTCCGGTCAAGGCCGACTGAGGCGTGACCACACCGACCGGGGGCACGAACTTGGGCCAGGGAATGTTGCCCGCCCGGATTTGCGCCTGGACATCCTCGGGGAAGGACGACAGGGGCACCATCAACCCATGTGCGTTCTCGACCATCGGATCCTCGGCGATCGCCGACTCCTCTGCCGAACGCACATGGACATGCGTGCCCGCAGAGACCCGTTCGAACAGGTCGAGAATGTCCTGGTTGAATAGCCGGATGCAGCCGGCCGAGGTCGCCCGGCCGATGGTCGAGGCGTTGTTCGTGCCGTGGATGCGGTAGTAGGTGTCGCGCCCGCCGCGATAGAGGTAGAGCGCCCGCGCGCCCAGCGGGTTCTCGAGCCCGCCCGACATGCCGCCGGAGAGCGGCCCGTAGATGTCCGGTTCGCGCCGGATCATGTTCTTCGTCGGCGTCCAGCTCGGCCAGGCCTGCTTCCTTCCGACGTAGGCGTCGCCGGAAAAGCCGTAGCCCTCGCGCCCGACCGCGATGCCGTAGCGCATCGCCCGACCGCCTTCGAGAATGTAGTAGAGCACACGCGCGTGCGGATCGACGACGATCGTCCCCGGCGCGTCAGGTCCGGTGTAGTAGACCTCGGTGCGGGGGTTCTGCCCGGTCAGGTAACCGGGGTCGACCGCCGGGATCGTGATGTCGACGTCCTGCACGGACTGGTAGCGCGCCACGACCTCGGGCGCAGGCGCAATGGAGGATACGCCGGTCTCCGGGTCGATACCGGGGCGGCTGGCGGGGGCGCCGCAGGCAGCAAGCGCGAGCGCGGAGAGAAGGGCGAAGGCACGGGCCGCAACGAGGTGCCGGGACAGGGCCGGATGAAGGGTCATGGCAGGATGCAATCCGTTCTGTTGTCTCTCAACCGAACGACACCGCGACAGAATCGTTCCATCGCGGCTCCTGTCCGGCGCTGGGGCACATGTCCACCCCGACGGCGCCTCGGCGTCAAGGCCCCGCCCACAGGATTCTCGACGGACGGGGCGGCCAGGTCACACAGCGCGCAGCGGGAGCGGCGCGATTGACAAGTCTTCGGGTTGGCGATGCCGGCGCGGCCCGCGACACCGGGCGGGCCACCGGTCTGGCCGGGGTCGGCCCGGCCGCAGCAGGAGCGTCCGGCAGAAGCGCGGCGCGGGTCAGAAGAATCGTTCGGGCGAACATGGATCCCCCATCCGGCATGTCCGGATGGGGGAGTGACGCCACCGCAACTGGTTCGCGACGGGGGGCCTCAGCCCACCACGTTGAACTCCGGCCCGTAGGGATAGTGCGTGATGTCCTCGTTGCCGTCCTCGGTGATGACGAGGATGTCGTGCTCGCGGTAGCCGCCGGCGCCGGGCTTGCCGTTCGGGATGGTCAGCATCGGCTCCATCGAGATCACCATGCCGGGCTCCAGCACCGTGTCGATGTCCTCGCGCAGTTCCAGCCCCGCCTCGCGGCCGTAGTAGTGGCTGAGAACGCCGAAGGAATGGCCATAGCCGAAGGTCCGGTACTGGAGAAGCTGGCGCTCCTCGAAGAACTCGTTGATCTTCGCGGTGATGTCCGAGCATTTCGCGCCCGGCTTCAGGAGGCTCATGCCGTATTCATGGGCCGCCACGTTCGCTTCCCAGATCTTCAGGCTCGCGTTGTCAACCTCGCGCACGAACATCGTGCGTTCGAGCGCCGTGTAGTAGCCCGAGATCATCGGGAAGGTGTTGAGGCTGAGGATGTCGCCGACCTCCAGCTTGCGCGCGGTGACAGGGTTGTGGGCGCCGTCGGTGTTGATCCCCGACTGGAACCAGACCCAGGTGTCGCGGTACTCGGCATCGGGGAAGCGGCGGGCGATCTCGCGCTCCATCGCGTCGCGGCCTGCCATGGCGATGTCGATCTCGCGCGCACCGACCGCCACCGCCTCGCGGATGGCATAGCCGCCGACGTCGGCGGTGTTGGCACCAGCGCGGATCATCGCGATTTCGGCCGGCGACTTCATCATCCGCTGCTTCATCGTCGCCGGGGCGATGTCGACGACCTTCGACGGGGTCAGGAACGACTTCAGCTTTTCCGACTGCAGAAGCGTCAGGTGATCCGCCTCGTATCCGATGACCTTGCCGGGGCCCGTCACCGACAGGATCGCGCGCCAGTAGTTGTCACGCTGCCAGTCCGTGTAGGTGATGTTGTCGCCGTGGCAGCGCCGCCAGGGCTGTGCGGCGTCGATGCCGGCCGAGATCGTCACGTCCTGCGTGGCGGTGACGACAAGGCCGTAGGGCCGGCCGAAGGAGCAGTAGAGGAAGCCCGAGTAATAGGCGATGCTGTGCATCGAGGTGAAGACGACCGCGTCGACACCCTGCGCGTCCATGATCGCGCGGAGGCCGCCGAGCCGCTGCTCGTACTCCGACTTGGCGAACGGGAGGACGCGGTCGCCCTGGTGAAAACGATACTGCTGTGGACGTTCCGTCATTGTCAGACCTCACTTCATGGGGTCTGGCCCGCAGCACGAGACCCCGAAAGGTCCCGGCGTACAGGACTTCAGGCGGGCATCGGCCCGCAAGCGATGGGGCATGGCCCCTGCGGCGACGCCATCGCCACGGCTCGGGAAGCCTTCTACGCCGTAGAGCGACGGCAGGCTAGTCTGAAAACGACATCCGCGCCGGAGTCAGACCATCGTGCGTGAACCGGCACCGGACCGGGACTGCCGTCCCGGCACCTGCCCGGCGAAGGACCGGCGCGATGCCGGGGAATGCGGCCGAAGCCCTTGCCCCTTGCCAAGCGCCCCCGGCGGGGCTATAGGGCGCCACTCGAATACCCTGCGGGGCCGGCCAGGTGGCATTGCCGAGTCGCGCATTCACGTCTGACCAGGAGATGAAAATGCCCAAGATGAAGACCAAGTCGGCCGCGAAGAAGCGGTTCAAGATGACGGCCTCGGGCCGCGTCAAATCGGGTGTCGCGGGCAAGCGTCACGGCATGATCAAGCGTTCGACGGACTTCATCCGCAAGGCGACGGGGACGATGCTCCTCAGCGACGCGGATGCGAAGATCGTCAAGAAATACATGCCCTACGACCGCTGAGGAGCCAGTCCCATGTCTCGCGTCAAATCCGGCGTCGTCACCCACGCCCGTCACCGCAAGGTCATCAAGAAGGCGAAAGGCTACTATGCCGCGCGTTCGACCAACTTCCGCACCGCCACCCAGGCGGTCGACAAGGCCAACCAGTACGCCACCCGCGACCGCAAGGCCCGCAAGCGCAACTTCCGCGCGCTGTGGATTCAGCGTATCAACGCGGCGGTCCGCCTCGTCGATGCCGAGATGACCTATTCGCGCTTCGTCAACGCGCTCGCCAAGGCCGGGATCGAGGTGGACCGCAAGGTGCTCGCCGATCTCGCCGTGCATGAGCCGGCGGCGTTCGAGGCCATCGTCGGAAAGGCGAAGGCCGCGCTCGCGTAATTCCTCTCTCCGAGGGACAGGAGAACCCCGCGAGTGCCGGAACGGCGCCGCGGGGTTTTTTCTTGCCGCCTTGCAATGGCGGGGCGGCATGGATAGCACAAGGTCCGCAACGGGCCGGAGGGTCAGATGGACGGATTGGACGCGCTGAAAGGCAGGTATCTGGAAGGGATTTCCGGGGCGGGCGACGAGGCCTCGCTGGAGGAAATCCGGCTGGCGGCGCTCGGCAAGAAGGGCGAGATCAGCCTGAAGATGCGCGAGCTTGGCCAGATGGCGCCCGAGGTGCGGCAGGCCGCCGGTGCCGCGCTGAACCGGCTGAAGGACGAGATCGACGCGGCGCTCCGCGCCAAGAAGGCGGCGCTGGCCGATGCGGCGCTGGACGAGCGGCTCAAGGCCGAATGGCTCGACGTGACGCTGCCGGGGCGCCCGCGGCGGCAGGGGACGATCCATCCGGTCAGCCAGGTCACCGAGGAAGTCACCGCGATCTTCGCCGACATGGGCTTTGCCGTGGCCGAGGGCCCGCAGATCGAAAGCGACTGGTTCAACTTCGACGCGCTCAACATCCCGCCCGAGCACCCCGCCCGGCAGGAGCATGACACCTTCTTCATGGCGCGCGAGGAAGGCGACAGCCGCCCGCCGCATGTGCTGAGGACCCACACCTCGCCGGTGCAGATCCGGGCGATGCAGATCCAGGGCGCGCCCTTGCGCGTCATCGCGCCGGGCCGCGTCTACCGGATGGACATGGACCAGACCCACACGCCGATGTTCCATCAGGTCGAGGGGCTGGCGATCGACCGCGATATCTCGATGGCCAACCTGAAATGGGTGCTGGAGGAGTTCTGCCGGTCGTTCTTCGAGGTGGATTCTGTTGAGTTGCGTTTCCGCGCCTCGCATTTCCCGTTCACGGAGCCTTCGGCCGAGGTCGATATCCGCTGTTCGTGGGAGGGCGGTCAGTTGAAGATCGGGCAGGGGGAGTCGTGGATGGAAATCCTCGGCTCCGGCATGGTGCATCCGAAGGTGCTGTCCGCCGCTGGCGTGGACCCGGCGGAATGGCAGGGCTTTGCCTTCGGCATGGGCATCGACCGGCTGGCGATGCTGAAATACGGGATTCCCGATTTACGGGCGTTCTTCGAGAGCGACCTGCGCTGGCTCAGGCACTATGGCTTCGCGGCGCTGGATATGCCGACGGTGGCCGGAGGGTTGAGTCGGTGAGTGACCTTGTTGCAGAGATTTGGCTAAAGCTAGCACCTCTACACGAGTTTATCTCGGCAATTATCATAACGCTTACCAGCGCGTTCCTTCTCTGGCTTTTCCGCGCAAAGGTTAAGTTGATCTGGGGCTCCACTAGCACCAATTTCCACTCGTTCAAACTTCTCGAAGATGGTGATCCGGTCTCAATCTGGACCGAGAAGTTTTTTGTCCAAAATGCGGGTAAGAAGGCAGCGTCAAACATTGAGATAGTCTTTAGTGAACCTTTAACTAGTTACAACCTTTGGTCACCTAGAGATCACTCGAGCAAGCTACTGAGCAACGGTAACTTTGTGATCAATATACCCTCGCTCGCACCACGCGAACTTCTAATTGTCGATATGATCGACATTGACGCACGCAGTCCTCGGCTTCTGTCAGTCAATTGTCCGGATGCGTTGTCGACGCAGGTCAAGTTTCTCGCTCAAAGGCAATTCGGAAAGCCAGTGACGGCGCTGGTTGCTTACCTAATGTTGTCCGGGTTCGTTGGGACGGTTTATCTTCTCCTTCGCCTTACTATGGGACTATCACAATGAAATTCACCCTCTCCTGGCTGAAAGACCATCTCGAGACCGAAGCCACGCTCGACGAGATCGCCTATGCGCTGACCGACCTGGGCCTCGAGGTCGAGGAGGTCGAGGACCGCGCGGCGAAGCTCAGGCCGTTCACCCTCGCCAGGGTCCTCCATGCCGAGCAGCACCCCGATGCCGACAAGCTGCGGGTTTGCCGCGTGCTGACCGACGAGGGCGAAAAGCAGATCGTCTGCGGCGCGCCGAATGCGCGTGCGGGGATCACGGTCGTCCTTGCCAAGCCCGGCGATTACGTCCCCGGCATCGACGTGACGCTGGGTGTCGGCAGGATCAGGGGC
>NZ_JAYRTX010000124.1:0-7458 GCF_041919395.1 Albidovulum sp. | reverse complement strand
GTGTCCGACGATGAGGATCGTGAGATAGGCCGGCCCGTCGTCCGCCCTGTGGTGGCGAAGTTCTTCGCCGCAGGCCGGGCAGGCGTCGCGGACCTTGAGGTATCCCCGGAACATCGCGCCCTTGCCGCAGGCCGGACAGCGGCGGAGAAACCCGCGCAGCATCGCCGGGCGGGCCGGGCGGTCGTCGTGGCGGTCGAGGGCTGCGTCGGTCATCGGGCGTCTCCTGGGCGGATGAGCGCCGTGTAGCATCGCCGGGCACGCGGCGAAAGCCCGCAGCTTCGGCGTGCGGCGGTCGCCTCAGCAGGGGGTACGCGATCGCCGCGACGGAACCTCCCGCTTCTTGCGTGAGAGCATCAGAGGCCGGTCGTGGAGGCGGGCCCGGAAGACTTGAACCGCGAAAGAAAGGACTTCGACATGGTTTCCAGATCGCTTCTCGCCGTGCTCGCGCTCACCGCCGGGGCTGCGGCCCTTGCGACGCCCACTGTGCTCTCGGCCTTCGACCGGGGCGGCATGCGGGGCGGCATGATGGACGGAGGAATCGGCGGCGCTCCCTGGGCGGACTTCGACTTCGCCGGCGCCGACAAGGATTCTGACGGCAAGATCACCCGCGACGAACTCACCGCCTACCGGCAGTCGAACCTCGCCGGAATCGACTCCGACGGCGACAAGATGATCAGCGCGGCGGAACTCGCCGCGAAGATGACCGTCCGGATGCAGGCGCGGATCGAGGCCATGGCCAAGGAGCGGGTCGAGGCGCAGGACGTCGACGGTGATGGCAAGCTTTCGGTCGAGGAACTGATCGCCCCGCCGATGGCCGGGCGTCTCTTCGACCGGGCTGACGCCGACGGCGACGGCGCGGTGACCGAGGCCGAGCTTCAGGCCATGCGCGACCGCATGGGGGGCATGATGGGTCGAGGCGGAAACGGCCAGCGGGGCCAGGAAATGCGGGGCCACGGAATGCGGGGTCACGGGATGCAGGGCCAAGGGATGCAGGGCCAAGGGATGGGCCAGGGCGGCTGGTTCGGTGATGACGACCGGGGCTATGGCATGGGACAGGGCTACGGCATGGGACCGTGTCGTACGCAGGGCGGCACCACGAACGACGGGGCCGGTCAGTAACGGCGACGGGCCCCGGCCCGCGGCCGGGGTCCGGATCGGCGGTGCGGCGCCTGCATCCCCGCGCTTGGGGTTTGCGGCGCCGGTCGTTCCGGTCTAGCCATGACCTCATGCCCATGCCGCTCGACCTCGACGACCCACGGTCCGACGATGCGCTCCTGGCCCTCTATGGTCGGGGCGACGGTGCTGCCGCACGGATACTGGCGCTGCGCCTCACACCCCTCGCCCTGCGTGTCGGCCAGCGGATGCTGGGCGACGCCGCCGAGGCGGAGGATCTGGCGCAGGAGGCGATGCTGAGGCTCTGGCGCGCCGCGCCGGGATGGCAGGCGGGAGGGGCGAAGGTCTCCACCTGGCTCTACCGGGTGGTGATGAACCTGGCGACAGACCGGCTCAGGCGACGCCGGACCGTGCCGCTTGACGACGGGCCGGAGCCCGAGGACGGGCAGCCGGGGGCGGTCGCGGGGCTGATCGAGGCCGAACGCGCGGCAGCACTCGAAGCGGCGCTCATGGCCCTGCCCGACCGGCAGCGCGAGGCCGTCGTGCTGCGCCATCTCGAAGGGCTCGCCAACCCCGAGATCGCCGAGATCATGGGCGTGGGCGTCGAGGCGGTGGAAAGCCTGGTCGCGCGCGGCAAGCGGGGACTGGCGCAGAGACTTGCGGGGCGGCGGGAGGAACTGGGATATGACGGGGATTGAGATGGACCGGGACGACGATCAGCTGGAAGACTTCTTCGCCGCGGCGCGTCGTGCCGCGGCGGTGCCGTCGGAGGCACTTCTGGCCCGCATCATCGCGGATGCGGAAGATGCAATGCCGGTCCGGACCGCGTCGCGAGACCCGGCGCGCGTCGCACCGGCGCGCGCCGGCCTGCTCCGCTGGCTTGGCGCCCAGGCCGGCTGGGGTGCGCTCGGCGGGCTTGCAACCGCGACCGTCGCCGGTCTCTGGTTCGGTTATGCCGGGCTCGGCGAGACGGGTCCGCTTGCGGGGCTGGTCGGGGCGGGGGCGTCCGTCGGCGCCACGGAACTCCTGCCGGGCGGCGACACGATCCCGCTTCTGCCGGGATGGGAGGGCTGACCATGGCGGAACCGGAAACGCCGAAGGCCACCGTTCCCGCGCCGACCGTTCCGGGCGGGCGGTGGAAGACCTGGGCGCTTGTCTTGTCGCTGGGCGTGAACCTCTTTGTCGCCGCTGCGGTCCTCGGCGCGGGCCTGCGCCACCACCGCGAGGTGCGTGACGTCGGTTTCGGCCCCTTCACCGAGGCCCTGACACGCGAGGATCGCATGGCGCTGCGCGATGCGTTCATGGCCGCCGCGCCCGATGTCGGAATGCGGCGCCGAACTGCGGCCGAGGACGCGGCGCAACTCGCCGCGGCACTCCGGGCCGATCCCTGGGATGCGGCGGCGGTCGAGGCGCTTCTGCTGCGCCAGGGGGCGCGGGCTGAGGAGCGCTTCGCTCTGGGCCGGCGGCTCTTCCTCGAACGGCTGGGGCAGATGACGCCCGAGGCTCGGGGGGCGTTGGCCGACCGTATCGAACGCATGCTGGACCGCGGCCGGAAGGGGGAGTGAGCCCCCGCGCGGAGGCGATTGCGCCCCTTCGGCCGTTCAGGCCGCGGAGCGGCAGATCGTGACCTGGTTCCGCCCCTCGGCCTTGGAATCGAGAAGTGCCGTGTCGGCGAGGCCGATCAGCTCCTCCACCCCTCGGGCGCCGCGTCCGCCGAGGGCAAGCCCGATGGATATCGTCACCGAAACGCCGCCGCCGTCCTTCAGCCGGACCGGCCGTTCGCCGACCACGCGGCGAAGCCGCTCGGCAGTCGCCCGCGCGGCCTCGAGCGTGGTGTCGGGCAGCGCCACGAGAAACTCCTCGCCGCCGATGCGCGCGATGAGGTCCACCGCCCGCAGGTTCGACCTGAGCCGCTTGGCCACCTCGACCAGTACTGCGTCGCCGGCGGCGTGGCCGAGCGTGTCGTTGATGGCCTTGAAGCGGTCGAGGTCGAGCAGCATGACCGCGAACTGCCGCCCGGTTATCTCCGCGCGCTCGGCGATGCGCGCCAGATGCGGCAGTGCATAGCGGCGGTTGTGGAGGCCCGTGAGCGGATCGGTCATGGCCTGACGAAGCCCGTCTGCGACCGACGCGCGCAGCCGGTCGGACTGCCGCTTGCGCGCGATCTGGGTGGTGATCCGGTGCGCCATTTCCGCCGGATCGGCACGCTCCTCGATCAGGTCGGCCGCGCCGAGGTCGAGCGCCACGGCCGCCACTTCCCGTCCCTGCGCGGGCAGCATGACGCAGACCGAGGAATAGCGCGTCGCCGCGCGCGAGCGCAGTTCCGACATGAGCCTGAGCCCGTCGCCGGCCCGGCCGAGATCGGCGGCGACCACGAAGACATCCGGCACCCTGCCGCCGGCGAAAGTGCCGAGCGCCGTTTCCCGGTCGAGAACAAGGACTCGGTCGTCGAGATGGCCCTGCAACTCCCGCTTCCACGCGAGCGCCGTCTCGGCCCGCCCGGCGACGAGCCCGACGAGCGCCTGGCCCGCGAATTCCTTTGCGGCCTCGGCGAACCCGAGTTCCCGGTAGGTGCTGTCGCGCAGTCCGAGCTGTTCGGCCGTCTCGCGCGCCCGGAGCAGGCTTCTGAGCCGCGCGAGCAGCACCATCTCGTCGATCGGTTTCCAGAATACCTCCTCGGCGCCGGCCCTCAGCGCCTCCATCTTTCGGGCGCTGTCGCGGAAGGCGGTGATCATCACCACCGGGATGTCGCGCGTCGTGGGGTCTGCCTTCAGCGCTTCGCAGACGGTGATTCCGTCCATGTCAGGGAGTTCCACGTCGAGAAGCACCAGATCGGGCCGCAGCGACCGTGCGAGCGCCAGCGCCTCGCGGCCGCTTGCCGCCTGCACGGTCTCGTAATAGGCGGCGGCGAGCTTCACCTTCAGCACGATGCGGTTAGTCGCGACGTCGTCCACAATGAGAATCTTGCCGGCCACGGGCGGGCCTCCGTTCGCTTTACTTCACCGATCCTTCCACTCATCTTTCGTTTGCAATGGTTAAGAAATGCTTTCCGCGAAGGTAACGAATGCGTAAGAGCGGGCCTGCGGGGCCGGAATTTGCCGAAACGCTGGCGCTCAACGCGCTGGCCTGGCTCGTGGGGAACGACGAACTGCTGCCGGTCTTCCTCGGCGCGACCGGGACCTCGGCCGGGGACCTTCGCGACCGGGCAGCCGAGCCGGATTTCCTCGTCTCGATGCTCGACTTCCTGCTGATGGATGACGCCTGGATCGTCGCCTTCTGCGACGCCGCAGGCTACGCCTACACCGATCCTCTGGCGGCCCGTCAGGCGCTGCCAGGCGGGGCCGAGAGGCACTGGACCTGACCCATTGCGCCCGGTCTCCAAAGCGGCGAAGGTCGCGCCGCCAAGGCTCGGGTGGCCGGGACCGGGCGCGCAAGAATGGGGACGGGAATGTCGGCAATCCGCGGGCTTCTATTCGACAAGGACGGCACGCTCTTTGACTTCCGTGCGACCTGGGGTGCGTGGTCGCGCCGCCTGCTCGTCAATCTCGCGGAAGAGGCGGGAGTGGCGCCCGAGGTCCTCGGCCGTGCGGTCGGCTACGATATTGCGACGGGCGCCTTCGCCAGCGACAGTGCCGTGATCGCCCATCCCGTGCCCGAGATCGCGGCGCTCCTGCTGCCGCATCTTCCCGGGATGGCGCCGGACGCCCTCGTCGCGCGGATGAACGCGCTCTCGGCCGAGGCGGAACTGGTACCTGCGGTACCGCTGCCGCCGCTCTTCGAGCGATTCCGCGCCATGGGGCTGAAGATCGGGCTTGTCACCAACGACGGCGAGGAACCGGCGCGCGCGCATCTCGCCTGGGCTGGGGTGGAGCGCCATTTCGATTTCATCGCCGGCTTCGACAGCGGTCATGGCGCCAAACCGCAACCGGGGCCGCTACTGGCCTTCGCCCGCGCCATGGGGCTGCCCCCCGCCAGCATCGCGATGATCGGTGACAGCCGGCACGACCTCCTGGCCGGCCGTGCCGCCGGAATGCCGACCGTCGCAGTGCTCACCGGCGTGGCGGAAGCCGCGGAACTCGCATCCGTCGCCGACGCGGTGCTGCCCGACATCGGCCATCTGCCGGACTGGATTGCCGCCCGCGACGCCGCCTAAGTCTGCGGTCGCGCAGCGTTGGCGGTTCAAAAACGACGCATTCCTGTCGCAGCAGACGGCGAAGCGCGCGGATCGCGCCCCATGCTTGGGCGACCGGCAACGGAGGGCGGCGATGGGAAGCGAACAGAAACGCAGGCGGGCAGGGGGGCGGGCCGGCCATGCCGAGCGTGCCGGCGTGCGTGCGATCGAGCAGATGCCCTGGCGCATCCCCGTGAACCCGGACCGGCCCATCGAGCCCCTCGACGAGGCGGGCGTGCAGTCCATCCACAAGGGCGCCATGCGCATCCTCAAGGACATCGGCATCCGCTTCCTGAACGAGGAGGCGCTGGCGCTCTTCCGTCAGGCCGGGGTGCGGGTGGAGGGCGAGACCGTCCGGATGGACGAGGATTTCGTGATGGAAATGATCGGCCGGGCGCCGCGCCGCTTCACCGTCACGCCGCGCAACCCGGACCGGACGCTGACCTTCGGCGGGCGCGAGATCTATTTCGGCAACGTCTCCTCGCCGCCGAACTACTGGGACCTTGCCCGGGGCAAGGTGCCGGGGTTCATGGAAGGCTTCCGCGACTTCATCAAGCTGACGCAGTATTTCAACTGCATCCATTTCGCCGGCGGCTATCCGGTGGAGCCGGTGGATGTCCACCCCTCCGTCCGCCACCTCGACTGCCTCTATGAAAAGCTCACCCTCACCGACAAGGTCTGCCACGCCTACTCGCTGGGAAAGGAACGCGTCGAGGACGCGATGGAGATGGTGCGGATCGCCGGCGGGCTCAGCCACCAGGACTTCCGGGCAAGGCCCCGGATGTTCACCAACATCAACTCCGTCTCGCCCCTGAAGCACGACTTCCCGATGATCGACGGGGCGCTGAGGCTGGCGCGCGCCGGGCAGTTGGTCGTCGTGACGCCCTTCACGCTCGCGGGCGCGATGGCGCCGGTGACGATGGCGGGCGCGGTGACGCTCTCCATCGCCGAGGCGCTCAGCGCGATCGCGCTCCTGCAATACGCCGCGCCTGGATCGCCCGCGATGATCGGCACCTTCACGTCCAACGTCGACATGAAGTCCGGTGCCCCGGCCTTCGGCACGCCCGAATACATGCGCGCCACCCAGATGACCGGGCAGCTGGCGCGGTTCTACGGTCTGCCCCTGCGCTCCTCCGGCGTCTGCGCGGCCAATGTGCCCGACGGCCAGTCGATGTGGGAGACGTCGAACTCCCTCTGGGCGGCGATGCAGTCGGGCACAAACATGGTCTACCACGCCGCCGGCTGGCTCGAAGGCGGGCTGATCGCCAGCCCGGAGAAATTCGTGATGGACTGCGAGATGGTGCAGATGCTGCAGCGCTACATGGAGCCGCGGGTCTGGGCCACCGGGCCGGAGGACATCGCGCTGGAGACCATCGCCGAGGTGGGTCCGGAAGGACATTACTTCGGCTGCCAGCACACTCAGGACCGCTACAGCACCGCCTTCTATGCGCCCTTCGCTTCCGACTGGCGCAATTTCGAGGCCTGGCAGATCGACGGCGCGGTCTGGACCGCCGAGCGTTCGCACCGGATTGCCAAGGCGATCCTCGCGGAGTTCGAGGCACCGCCGATGGACGACGCCGTGAGGGAGGAGCTTCGCGCCTTCGTCGCCCGCCGGAAGGAAGAGGGTGGCGCGCCCACCGATTTCTGAGCAATTGCAGCGCTTCGGCCTTTCTTAACGACCCTTCGCGTAGCCTTTCAGCGTGAAGGAGTGCCCATGCACGGTCTTGTCAACCGTTCCATCGAGTGTTTCCTGCGGGACACCTACGGCCCTGGGATATGGGCCGGCGTGGCCGTCGACGCCGGGCTCGATCCCCAGGGGTTCGAGGCCCTGGAACTCTACGACGATGCCGTCACCGATGCCGTTCTCTCCGCCGCCATGCGCCGTCTCGACAAGCCGCGGGAGGCCTTGCTGGAAGACTTGGGGATATACCTCGTCGGGCTCGAACCTCTGCGCCGCCTGCTCCGCTTCGGCGGTGAGAGTTACGAGGATTTCCTGCATTCGCTCGACGAACTGCCCGACCGGGTGCGCCTTGCCGTGGCCGACCTTCACCTTCCCGAACTTGCGCTCGAAGGGATCGGACCCTCGCGCTACCGGCTATGCTGTGCCGGCACTCAACCGGGGTTCGGCGCCGTCTTCGCCGGCATCCTGCGTGCCATGGCGGACGACTACGGCG
>NZ_JAYRTX010000123.1:0-7519 GCF_041919395.1 Albidovulum sp. | reverse complement strand
TCACGGACACGGCCGGCGTCCTCTTGCTGCACTGAGGGGGAGGGGCCATGAACCTGCGCCGGCTCTTCCTGATCGCCACGCCCTACGCATGGCTCCTTTTCTTCTTCCTCATCCCCTTCGGGATCGTCTTCAAGATCGCCCTCTCGGACTATGCGATCTCGATCCCGCCCTACACGCCGACGCTCGACCTTTCGCAGGGCTGGGCGGGCATTCGGGAGTTCCTCGACGGGCTCGATTTCGAGAACTTCACTTTCCTCGCCTCGGACGCGCTCTACATCAAGGCCTACCTCTCCAGCCTGAAGATCGCGGCGATCTCAACGGCCATCACGCTCCTCGTCGCATATCCGATCGCCTACGGCATGGCGCAGGCGCCGGACGAATGGCGTCCGACGCTGATGATGCTGGTGATCCTGCCTTTCTGGACCTCGTTCCTGATCCGCATCTACGCCTGGATCGGCATCCTCTCGGGCGAGGGCTTCCTCAACCAGTTCCTGATGTGGACGGGCATCACCAGCCAACCGCTGACCATCCTGAACACCAACACGGCGGTCTACATCGGCATCGTCTATGCCTACCTGCCGTTCATGATCCTGCCGATCTACGCGGCGCTCGAAAAGCTCGACATCTCGCTGATCGAGGCGGCGGAGGACCTCGGCTGCACCAGAATCCAGGCATTCTGGCTCGTCACCTTCCCGCTGTCGCGGCCCGGCGTCATCGCCGGATGCTTCCTCGTCTTCATCCCCGCGCTCGGCGAATTCGTCATCCCCTCGATCCTTGGCGGCAACGAAACGCTGATGATCGGCAAGACGCTCTATGACGAGTTCTTCGCCAACCGCGACTGGCCCGTGGCGTCTGCGGTGGCGGTGGTGCTCCTCCTCCTCCTCATCGTTCCGATCATTCTCTTCCAGCGAAACGAACAGAAGCAGAGGGAGGCCGGGCTGTGAACCGCCGCTTTTCCTGGTTCAACGCGACCTCGCTCACGCTCGGATTCGCGTTCCTCTACCTGCCGATGGTGATCCTCGTCATCTTCTCCTTCAACGCGTCGAAACTCGTCACCGTCTGGGCGGGATTCTCGACAAGGTGGTATGGCGAGCTTCTGACCAACCAGGCGTTCCTCGATGCGGCCTGGGTCACGCTGAAGGTGGCGGTGCTGTCCTCCACCCTCGCGACGATCCTCGGCACGATGGCGGCCTACGTGCTGGTGCGGGCAGGGCGGTTCACGGGACGGACGCTCTTCTCCGGCATGGTCTATGCGCCCATCGTCATGCCCGAGGTCATCACCGGCCTCGCCATGCTTCTCCTGTTCATCTCCATCGGGCTCGACCGGGGCGTGACCACGATCGTTCTGGCGCACACGACCTTCACCATGTGCTTCGTCTCGGTGGTCGTCTCCTCCCGCCTCGTCACTTTCGACAAGTCGCTGGAAGAGGCCGCGCTCGACCTCGGATGCACGCCCTTCGATGCCTTCCGCTCGGTCACCCTGCCGATCATCGCACCGGCGGTGATCTCGGGCTGGCTTCTCGCCTTCACGCTGTCGCTCGACGATCTGGTGATCGCCTCCTTCGCCGCCGGTCCCTCGTCCACAACGCTGCCGATGAAGATATTCTCCTCGGTGCGCCTCGGCGTCAGCCCCGAGATCAACGCGCTCTCGACGATCATGATCGGCATCGTCACGGTGGGGGTGGTCACCGCCTCGCTCTTGTCCAAGCGGTCGATCGCGCGGCAGCGGGCCGAGGAGCAGGCCGCGGTCCGGACGACGTGAGGGGGCACGATGCGGCGCATCTACGAACCCCACGCCTATACCCAGGGCCCGGTGGAGCGGTGCTATTGGGACACGACCATCCCGCGCCCGCCGCGCGGCGCGGCCGTGGAGGGCGAGATCCGGGCCGAGGTCGCGATCCTCGGCGCGGGCTTCACCGGCCTTTCGGCCGCGCTTCATCTGGCGCGCGACGCGGGCGCCGACGTGGCGGTGGTGGAGGCCGAGGGGATCGGCTGGGGCGCATCCGGCCGCAACGGCGGCTTTGCCTCCATCGGCGGCACCAAGGCCAGCGCTGCCACCCTCCGCCGCCGCTTCGGACAGGCGGGGCTGGACGAGTGGCATGGCGTCCAGAAGGAAACGCCCGACGCAGTGCGCGAGATCCTAGCCCGCTACGGGATCGACGCCGACGCCCATTCCCACGAAGGCGAGATGGCGTTGGCCCATTCGGCGCGCGAATTCGAGATACTGAAGGACGACGTCGTCGAGATTCCCCGCGACTATGGCGTGAAGGCAGAGCTTTTCGGGCCCTCCGAACTTGCCGCGATCGGAATGGGGGGCACGGCGTTTCACGGCGGGCTGAGGATGGAGCTTGGCTTCGCGCTCAACCCGCTGAAATACGTCCTCGGCCTCGGGCGGGCCGCCAGGGCCGAAGGTGTGCGCATCTACGAGAATTCACCCGTCGAGGGTATCGCGCGGGAGGGGGTGGATTACGTGCTCCGCACCGCGCGCGGGCGGCTCAGGGCGAAGAAGCTCATCGTCGTGACGAACGGCTATTCGTCGGAGGACGTGCCCGACTGGATGGCCGGGCGCTATCTGCCGGCGCAGTCGGCGATCCTCGTCACCCGCGAACTGACTGAGGGGGAGATCGCTGCGCAGGGCTGGTCGTCGCAGACCATGTCCTACGACACGCGCAAGCTTCTCCACTACTTCCGGCTGATGCCGAACCGCCGGTTCCTCTTCGGCCTGCGCGGCGGCACGAGCGCGAGCCCCGCCGCGCAGGACGCCATGCGTGCCCGTGCGCGGGCCGACTTCGAGACGATGTTTCCGGCCTGGGCAACGGTGGAAACCCCGCATTTCTGGTCGGGTTTCGTCTGCCTCACGCGGCCGCTCACGCCCTATGTCGGGCTGATCGGCGACTGGCCGAACGCCTGGGCCGGCTTTGCCTGGCACGGCAACGGCGTCGCGCTCGGCACCTGGTCGGGCCGGTTGCTGGCGCGGCTCGCCACAGGACAGGCGCAGGCCCCGGCGCTGATGTCCCGCCCGCCCGCGCGCTTTCCCTTCGGCGCGCTCCGGCGGCTGGTCCTGCCGCTCGCCTACACCTGGTACGGCCTCAGCGACCGGGCCTGAGCCCCCTTGCAGAGCCGTGCCGTTTGGCCGACGATCCACCGCGGATGCGCCGTTGCGCCCGCCATCACTCACAGGAATGACCGATCCATGCCCGTCAAGAACCGCTTCGCCGAACTCCTGCCCGAAATCACCGCCTGGCGCCGCGATTTCCACGAGAACCCCGAATTGCTGTTCGAGGTCCATCGCACCGCCGGAAAGGTTGCTGACCTGTTGCGCGGCTTCGGCTGCGACGAGGTTGTCGAGGGGATCGGCCAGACCGGCGTCGTCGGCGTGATCCGGGGCCGGACAGATACCAGGGCCCGGGTAGTCGGGCTCAGGGCGGACATGGACGCGCTGCCGATCATCGAGCAGACGGGGCTGCCCTATGCCTCGAAGGCGCAGGGCAAGATGCACGCCTGCGGCCATGATGGCCATACCGCGATGCTCCTCGGCGCGGCGAAATACCTCACCGAGACGCGCAACTTCGACGGCACAGCGGTGGTGATCTTCCAGCCCGCCGAAGAAGGCGGCGGTGGCGGGCGCGAGATGGTGGCGGACGGGATGATGGACCGTTTCGGCATCCAGGAGGTCTACGGGATGCACAACATGCCCGGAATCCCGGTCGGCACCTTTGCGATCCGCGAGGGCGCGATGATGGCGGCGGCCGATCAGTTCGACGTGGTCGTGACCGGCAAGGGCGGTCATGCCGCAAAGCCCCATGACTGCATCGACACGACGCTTGTGGCGGCGCATATCGTCATCGCGCTCCAGTCGATCGCCAGCCGCAATGTCGATCCCCTGAAGCAGGTCGTGGTTTCGGTCTGCACCTTCCGCACCGAAAGCGAGGCCTACAACGTGATTCCGCAGACGGTGCACCTGAAGGGCACCGTGCGGACGATGGACCACGGCGTGCAGGATTTCGTCGAGACGCGGGTGAAGGCGATCTGCGAGGCGACCGCACTCGCCTTCGGCGCCACGGCCTCGATCGAGTACCGTCGCGGCTATCCGGTGACGATGAACGCGCCCGAGAATACCGGCTTTGCCGCCGAGGTCGCGCGCTCGGTCTCGGGGAGGGTCGATACCGACACGGCGCCGCTCATGGGGGCCGAGGATTTCAGCTTCATGCTGAACGAACGGCCGGGCGCCTACATCTTTCTCGGCAATGGCGACACCGCGATGGTGCACCATCCGGCCTACAACTTCGACGACAACGCGATCCCCTTCGGGGCAAGCTGGTATGCCGGGATGGTCGAGGCACGGATGCCCGCCGCGTGAAGGCGGGGGCGGGGGTAGGGGACGCCGCCTAGCCTGACGCCGTCTCTCGCGCGAGGAGCCCGGGCGTGAGCGCACAGGGCTCCCCGCCATAGAAGACGTCCAGCACCCGTCGCATCCGCGCGCCGGTTTCGGTACCGACGCCCGCAAGCGCGAAAAGCGTGGCCGAGGAGCGGAGCTTCAGCGCGTCCACGGGGCCGAGGATCGTCTCCGCCGCCTCTTCCGCATGGGCCAGGATGGCGTCGGCGCAGGCGTCGAGCCGCTCACGGAGCACGGGGTCGGCGAGATAGGCGTGCGCTTCGGAGAGGTCGGCGATGCCATAGTGGAGCGCCGTCGCCGAACGGCCGAGCGCCTTCAGTTGCGGAAAGATGAACCACATCCAGTGGCTGACCTTGCGCCCGGAGCGCAATTCGGAAAGCGCGGTGGCGAAGTTTTTCGCCTGCGCATCGTGGAACCGGGCGAGGTCGGGCATCCTCAGCCCCCGGTGTGGCTCATGTGGCGCGAGACCTGGCCCGCGACCTTCTGGCGGGAATAGTCGAAGTCGTGGCCCTTCGGCTTGTGCGCGATGGCCGCGCGGATCGCCTCTTCCAGAAGCTCGTCGCCCTCGCTGGCGCGAAGCGGCGCGCGCAGATCGGCCATGTCCTCCTGCCCGAGGCACATGTAAAGCTCGCCCGTGCAGGTCACCCGCACGCGGTTGCAGCTTTCGCAGAAATTGTGGGTGAGGGGGGTGATGAAGCCGACCTTCTGGCCCGTCGCCTCGATCCGCACGTAGCGGGCGGGGCCGCCGGTGCGCTCGGCGAGGTCGGTGAGGGTGAAGCGCTCGGCGAGCCGCGCCCGGAGGTCCTTCAGGGGCCAGTACTGGTCGAGCCGCATCTCCTCGCCCATCTCGCCCATCGGCATGACCTCGATGAAGGTCAGGTCGTGGCCCTCGCCGGCGCACCAATCGAGAAGCGGGAACAACTCGTCCTCGTTGAAGCCCTTCAGCGCCACGGTGTTGATCTTGACCCTCAGCCCCGCCGCCTTGGCCGCACGGATACCCTCCATGACCTGATCGAGCCGCCCCCAGCGGGTGATCGCGGTGAATTTCGCGGCATCGAGCGTGTCGAGCGAGACGTTGACGCGCCGTACCCCGAGAGCAGCGAGATCGCCGGCGTAGCGCGCAAGCTGGGAGCCGTTCGTCGTCAGCGTCAGTTCCTTCAGCGCGCCGCTTTCGAGGTGTCGCGAGATCGAGCGGAAGAAGGTCAGTATGTCGCGCCGGACCAGCGGCTCGCCCCCGGTGATTCTCAACTTCTCCACGCCAAGCCGGATGAAGGTGGAACAGAGCCGGTCCAGTTCCTCCAGTGTCAGGAGGTCCTTCTTCGGAAGGAACTGCATGTGCTCGGCCATGCAATAGGTGCAGCGGAAGTCGCAGCGGTCCGTGGCGGAGACACGCAGATAGGTTATCGGGCGGGCGAAGGGATCGATGAGCGGTGTCATGGGGACAAGGTAAGCCCCGACGGGCGGACCGGCAAGGGGCGCAGGGCGCCCCACGTGGTCGCAAGGGCTCAGAGGTATTTCCCGGCCTCCTTCCGCGCGAAGGGCTTCAGCCGGGCGCCATGGTCGGCGAGGAAGGCGCGGGCGCGGTCGGCGTCGTGCTTCGAAAGATCGCGCAGCCACCAGGCGACGGCTTTCTGGATGAACCAGTCGCGGTCGTCCGCATAGGCAGCCGCCCAGCCAAGCACCCGGTCGCGGGCGGCGAGGTCGGCGGCCGTGGGATGGTTCTGCTTCGTCCAGGGCAGGGTGATGACCAGCGCGGCGCGACGCGTCCAGAGGTGCGGCGCGCGGGTCCAGACCTCCACCTCGTCGAGGCGCGAGGGATCGGCCACAAGCCGCCGCGCGCCGGCGTCGCAGGCATGGTCGGCGATGGCCCAGCCGTCGAAGTCCGGCACCCAGGAAGCGATGAGCCGCCAGGCCGCCTCGTCGTCGCGGATGCGCGCCTGCGTCAAAAGCTTGGCGGCGGCGATCCGCGCCTCGTGAATGTCGGTGTCCCAGAGCGCCGCGGCGAGCGCCACGCGACCGGGGACATCAAGCGCCGCGCGCCAGCCCTTCGCCAGATCGGTGATCGCCGGCACCGGCACGCCCAGGTATTCCCGCGCAGCCTTGTGATAGGCCGCCGCGCCCACCGCCCGCCCGGGATCGGCCAGCGCCCGCAGGTCCGCCAGCGCGGATTCCGGCGTCACGCTCACTCCACCGTCACCGATTTCGCCAGGTTGCGCGGCTGGTCGACGTCCGTCCCCTTGGCGATGGCCGCGTGATAGGCCAGAAGCTGCGCGGGGATCGCGTAGAGGATCGGGGCGAGAAGCGCGGGCGCCTCGGGCATGGTCAGGACCTTCCAGGTGCCCTCGCCCGCCTCCTTCGCCCCGGCCGGGTCGGTGACAAGCACGACCTTGCCGTGCCGCGCCATCACCTCCTGCATGTTCGACACGGTCTTGTCGAAGAGCCGGTCGCGCGGCGCCAGAACGATCACCGGCACGGTCTTGTCGATGAGCGCGATGGGGCCGTGCTTCAATTCGCCCGACGCATAGCCTTCGGCGTGTATATAGCTGATTTCCTTCAGCTTCAGCGCGCCTTCCAGTGCCAGCGGGAACATCGCGCCGCGGCCGAGGAAGAGGACGTCCTGCGCCTCGGCGACGGCCGCGGCCGCCACGGCGATGGACGGTTCGCGCGACAGCGCCTGGTTCATCAGACCCGGCAGCGCGGCGAGATCGGCGAGGTGCCGCGTCAGAGCCTCGTCGTCGATCCGGCCCCGCTGCCGCGCCGCCTGAAGCGCGAGCAGCAGAAGCACGTGAAGCTGGCAGGTGAAGGCCTTGGTCGAGGCGACGCCCACCTCGACGCCGGCGAGGATCGGCAGCGCCACGTCCGCCTCGCGCGCGATGGAGGAGGTGGGAACATTGACGATGGCGAGGACCTTCGCCACCTTTCCGGCAGCATAGCGCAAGGCCGCCAGCGTATCCGCAGTCTCGCCGGACTGGCTGACGAAGATCGCGTAGGAGTTCTCGGGCAGCGGCGGTTCGCGGTAGCGGAACTCCGATCCGATATCGACCTCGCAGGGCAGGCCGGCGAGGCTCTCGAACCAGTATTTCGCGGTGAGGCAGGCATAGGAGGCCGTGCCGCAGGCCACGA
>NZ_JAYRTX010000122.1:0-7732 GCF_041919395.1 Albidovulum sp. | reverse complement strand
GTCCGGCACCCCGATCGGGTCCGGCTTCACGTTCGGAAGGCGTTCCACCAGCCGGATCATGTCATAGCCGAGATAGCCGAAGAGACCGGCAGCGATGGCCGGGATGCCGGCGGGCATGGCGATCCGGCTTTCCGCGATCAGCGCGCGGAGCGTGGCAAGGGGATGGCCCGGCAGGTCCTCGAAGGCCTCGGCGTCGAACCGCGCCTGACGGTTGATCCGGCTGCTTTCGCCCCGGCATTCCCAGATCACGTCCGGCTTCAGGCCCACGACGGAGTAGCGCCCGCGCACCTCGCCGCCGGTCACGGATTCCAGCATGAAGCTCATCGGCTGCGCCTCGGCGAGCTTCAGCATCAGGCTGACCGGCGTGTCGAGATCGGCCGCGAGCCGGGCATGGACGAGCTGGTTCTCACCCTGCGCCCAGCCCCGCTCGAAGGCCTCGAAGGAGGGGATCATCGCCAAGCGCCGGTCCTCAGTTCATCTGGGCGTGGACGGCATTGATTGCCGCCGGATTGAGCCGGATACCGGCCCTCGCCTCGATGCCTTGGGCGAAGAGCTGGAACATGTCGGCGGCAAGCGACTGGCCCACTTGCGTCTCGATCACCTCGCGCATCGCCACCACCTCCTCGCCGGCCGCGTCCGCGGCGTGCACCGCCGTGACCGAGACGAGGTGCACCCGGCCCGGCGTCGCGACCACGGCCGCGCCGCCCTCGGGCAGGCTGAAGGCTTCGTTCGCCACCTCGGCCGGGGTGTCGGCGATGAAGCCGCCCCGCGCGAAGTCCGCGAAGCGCGTGGTGACGAGGCCGGAGGAGGCGAGCGGCGTGCCGGCCTCCACTTTCGCCCTGATCTCCTCGCCGAGCGCCACGAGCCTGCGCTGCGTTTCCTCCCGCTGCCAGGCCGCGATCGCCTCAGCGCGCACCGCATCGAGCGGCTGAAGCGCCGGGGCCGCGATGCTGTCGAGCCGGAGCGCGAAGACGCCGCCGTCATCGAGTTGGGCCAGTTCCGGGAAATCCTCGGCCTTTGCCGCCTTGGCCGCATCGCGGAACGCGGCGTAGGCGGCGATGCCCTCCTCGGTCCCGTCGCTGAAGGCGACGCTGCCAAGCTCCATCCCCTTTTCCGCCGCGACCTCTTCGAGCGTGGCGCCGGAAGCCAGCAGGTCCTCGATCCCGTCGGCCTCCTCGGCGATGAGCCGGCGCGCCTGGTCCGCCGTCGCCTCGGCCGCAAGGTCATCGCGCGCGTCCTCGAAGCTCGTCTCCTGCGCTTCGAGGATGCCGTTCATGGAGTAGAGGGTCGGCCCGAGGTCGGAGGGCAGAGGCCCCACGACGCCGGGCTCGGTCAGCGCGAAGACCGCCTCGCCCGCCGGCCCAAGCGCCTCCTTCGACATCTCGCCCATGTCGATGTCTGCGAGCGTCAGCCCGCGTTCCGACGCGAGGTCCTCGAAGCTCGCCTCCCCGGCGTCGAGCCGCCGCTTCGCGGCCTCGGCCTCGGCGTCGGTCGGGAACACGAGCCGTTCGACGAGCCGCCGTTCCGGTGTCACGAATTCGGCGATGCGCTCGTCATAGCTCTTCCTCAGCGCCTCCTCGTCGAGCGCGACCCGGTCCGCGACGCTCTCGGGCGAAAGCCAGACATAGGTGATGTTGCGGATCTCGGGGCTGGTGAAGGTTTTCGGGTTCGCCTCGTAGTAGGCCTTGAGCGCCGCCTCGTCTGGCGTGCCGACCGGCGCGGTCAGGTCGGAGGCGATGAGTTCGGCGACGGTGAAGTCGCGCGTCTCGGTCGCCCAGGCGGCGAGCCTGGCCACGAAGGCCTCGGGCGCGGCGGCGGCGCCGAGCACGGCGCCCTGGAGGAGAGTGCGCGCAGCCTCGTCGCGGATCTTTGTCTCGAACTCGCGTTCGCCGAAGCCCTCCTGCTTCAGGGCCAGTGCGTAGGCGTCGCGGTCGAAGGTGCCGTCGGGTCCATGGAAGGCGGGGATCGCCGTCAGCTGCCGCCGCACCTGGGCGTCGCCCGCCGAAAGCCCGATGCGCGCGGCCTCGTCGTCGAGCGCGGCGGTGGCTATGACCTGCGCCTGCACGGCGCGGTCGATCCCCAGCGCCTGCGCCTGCTCGAAGCTCAAGGGCGTGCCGACCTGGGCCGAGGCCGCCTGCATTTCGCGCTGCAGCGCGCGGGCATAGTCGCGCAGGTCGATCTCGCGGTCGCCCACCGTGCCGATGGACTGCACCGAGCCGCCGAAGTTCCGCGCGCCGAAGCCGCCGAGCCCGAGGACCAGAAGCGCCATGAGGGCCCAGATGATGGTGTTGCCGCGCTTTTTGCTGCGCAGGGAGCTCGACATCGCGTTTGGTCCCCCGAGGTGTCCGTTTCGCTGGTGTTTAGGCCAGCGGCGAGGGCCGGGCAAGGCCGACCGTCAGGGACGCAAACCTCTGAGCCTCTCGATGAGGGTCCCGATCGCCGGCACGTCGATGTTGGCGAACGCGATCCGCACCTCGTGCGCGCCCTCCGGGTCGCGCGCGGGGCGGAACATCGTACCCGGAAGGAGGAGGACGCCGGCCTCGCGGACGAGCCGTCTGGCGAGTTCGGGCGAGGGTAGGTCGAAGGGATGGCGGGCGTAGGCGAAGAAGGCGCCGGCGCCGAGAAGGCGCCAGCCGGGCAGGGTGGCGAAACCGGCCTCGATCGCCGCGCGGCGGGCGAGGATCTCGGCGCGTTCGCCCGCGACCCACTGGGAAAGGTTCCGCATCCCCCAGAGCGCCGCGATCTGGCCAAGCTGGTTCGGGCAGATCGCCACCGTGTCGAGGAACTTCTCCACCTCGGCGAGCCGGCCGGCATCGGCGACGATGGCGCCGACCCGGTGGCCGGTCAGCCGGAAAGCCTTGGAGAAGGAATAGAGATGGACGAGCGTTCCGCGCCAGCCGGGGTCGCCGAAGAGGTCGTGCGGCGCCCCGGGGCGGGAGTCGAAGTCGCGGTAGGTCTCGTCGAGGATGAGCGCGAGGCCGCGGTCGCGGGCAAGCTCGTAGAAGGCGCGGACGGTTTCGGCGGGATACTCCACCCCGCCCGGGTTGTTGGGGGTGACGAGGACGATCGCGCGGGTTCGTTCCGTCAGGAGTGCCGCAGCGGCCGCGGGATCGGGGATGAGACCTGCCGCGGCAGGCAGCGGCACAGCCGTCACCCCCTGCATGTCGAGCCACATCTTGTGATTGAAATACCAAGGGGTAGGAAGGAGAACTTCATCTCCGGCGCGGGCGATCGTCGCCATGATTGCGCAAAACGCCTGGTTGCAACCCTGGGTGATCGCGACTTCTGCCGCCTCGATCTCGCCGCCATAGGCGGCGGACCACTGGTCCGCGATCTCGGCCCGAAGCGCGGGGAGGCCGAGCACGGGGCCGTAGAGATGCGCCGACGGATCGTTCAGCGCCGCCTCGGCGATCGCGCGACGCAGCCCCTCGGGCGGAGCCTCCATGGGAGCGGCCTGGCTGACGTTGATGAGCGGCCGGTCGGGCGCGAAGGTCACGCCGTCGAGCCAGCGGCGGGCCTCCATCACCGGGGGCGCCTCGGTCATGGCCATGGTCGCGGTCAGGGGCAGGGTCATCGCAGGCTCCGTGCTGAGGCTGCGGCAACTCTAACCGCCGGCGGCGTCGGCGCAAGGGCACGGCCGGCCCCGGGTCAGGCCCGCATCGCCCGGTATTCCGTCCAGACGAGCCAGATCACCAGAAGATCGAAGACGCTGAGCCCGAGCATGAGCGCCGAACCGGTCAGCATCCACTTGTGAATCTGCCAGAGGATGAACCCCGCCAGCACCGCGATCGACAGCGGATAGGCCCAGCGGACCCGTGCGATCAGCGCGGCGACGGCGGCCAGTTTGATCAGCCCGTGGCCGATCAGGTAGACCGCCCAGAAATGCTGCGTGCTGACCGACAGGCCCTGCGCCGCCGCCATGATCCAGCCGCCGATGAGGTCGCCCGGATCCTCGCCCAGTTCGCTGGCCGTCAGCCACCGCGCCATTGCCCGAACCCAGTCCGCGTGCAGGAAGAACATCGCGATGCCCGCGAGCGTTTCGACCGCGGCGAAGGCGGCCTTGGCGGTGATGCCGATCTCGAAGGCGTCGTGCAGGACCCGGGCCGTGCTTCCGGCAGGTCGCCGCTTCGGCGTCATTCGCGCCCACGGTAGGGCTCGACGTACTGCAACGCCATGTCCCAGGGGAAGAAGATCCAGGTGTCCTGGCTGACCTCGGTGATGTAGCTGTCCACCATCGCGCGGCCCGCCGGCTTGGCATAGACAGTGGCGAAATGCGCCTTCGGATAGAGCTTCCGCACCAGTTCCAGCGTCTTGCCGGTATCGACAAGGTCGTCGATGACCAGAACCCCTTCGCCTTCCGCGCCCATGATGTCGGCCTGCGGTGCCTTGATGACGCGCGGCGCGGTCTGGGCCTGATGGTTGTAGGACTTCACCGAGATCGTGTCGACGATGCGGATGTCGAGCTCGCGGCTGACGATCATCGCGGGTGCCATGCCGCCGCGGGTGATCGCGACCACCGCCCGCCAGGCGCCGTTGTCCGGCCCTTGCCCGTCGAGTCGCCAGGCGAGGGCGCGGGAATCGCGGTGGATCTGGTCCCAGGAGACGTGGAAGCCCTTCTCGTGGGGAAGCCGTTCCTTCATCGCGATCCTCGTTCAGTGCTGGATGATCAACATCAGACCAAGCAGGGCCATCGCCACGGCGCAGGCCCGGTCGATCCAGAATTTGGCGGCAAAGTAGCGCGAACGCATCCGCGCTGTCGACATCAGAACCGCAACCAGCGCATACCAGAAAAGCTCCGTCCCGAGGCAGAGCGCATAGAGCAGAGCCTGCCCCGAGGGAGCGAGCGGCTCGGGGAAGACCGAGAGGATCAGCGTCGCATAGAAGAGCGCGGGCTTGGGGTTGGAGAGATTGAGCGCGATGCCCCCCGCGAATCCGCGCAAGGCACCCCTTTCCGGACCCTCGGCCGCCTCCGGCAGGGGCGCGGTGGAGGCCTTCCAGAGCCCCCGGGCGAACCACAGCAGGTAGAATCCGCCGAAGACCTTCAGCGCCGCGAAGAGGAGCGGGTTGAGCTTGAACACCAGCGCCAGCCCGAAAAGCGCCATCAGGCACCAGAGCGAGGCACCCGTCGCAAGGCCGAGCCCGTAGGGCAGGGCCCGTTCACGGCCATGCGCGAAGGCGGTCTGGACGGTGGCGATGATCGCCGGACCCGGCGTCAGGATGGCGAGCGACAGCGCGGTGAAAAGGGCGGCGGCCTGGGGCAGGGCGATGGCGGCCATCGCCTGGGCCTACTCCTTGCCGTTGCCGTTTCGCCCGGTCACCGCGTCGATGTCCGGTGCATCGACCGCCTTCATGCCGACGATGTGGTAGCCGCAATCGACATGGTGCGTCTCGCCCGTCACGCCTGAGCCGAGGTCGGAGAGAAGGTAGAGCGCCGACTTGCCGACCTCCTCCTGGTTGACGTTACGGCGGAGCGGCGAGTTCAGTTCGTTCCATTTCAGGATGTAGCGGAAGTCGCCGATGCCGGAGGCCGCGAGCGTCTTGATCGGTCCGGCCGAGATCGCGTTGCAGCGGATACCGTCCTTGCCGAGGTCCTCGGCGATGTAGCGCACCGAGGCCTCCAGCGCGGCCTTCGCCACGCCCATGACGTTGTAATGCGGCATCACCCGTTCGGCGCCGTAATAGGTCAGCGTCAGAAGCGACCCCCCGTCCGGCATCATCGCCGCGGCGCGGCGGCAGACGGCGGTGAAGGAATAGACCGAGATGTCCATCGTCATGCGGAAGTTGTCGATGCCGGTATCGACATAGCGGCCCCGGAGTTCGTTCTTGTCGGAAAAGCCGATGGCGTGGACGACGAAGTCGAGCTTTCCCCAGACGGCCTTCAGGCGCCCGAACAACCCGTCGAGTGAGGCCGGATCGGAGACGTCGCACTCGATCACCTCGGTCGCACCGACCTCGGCGGCAAGCGGCTCCACGCGCTTCTTCAGCGCCTCGCCCTGGTAGGAGAAGGCAAGCTCGGCACCCGCGTCGGCGCAGGCGCGGGCTATCCCCCAGGCGATCGACTTGTCATTCGCAACGCCCATGATGAGGCCGCGCTTGCCGGCCATCAAATTGGTTGCCATATCTGCCCCCGCGCCACTTTCTTATCGAGTTCCGAAGCATTAGGCTAAGTTCCGACCTGCTTCAAGGGTGAGAGGCGCTAAATGGCGAGCCTGTTGCGTCGCTTGCAATCAGAACGAGAAACTGCGGGAATCAAAGAAGAATGTCTGATCGCAGCGGCATATTCTCCGGCACCGACCCGTTCGAGATCGCGCGAGCATGGCTTGCCGAGGCGGAAACGAGCGAGTCCAACGATCCCAATGCGATCGCGCTGGCCACGGTTGACTCCGATGGGTTGCCGAACGCGCGGATGGTGCTTCTGAAAGAGATTGAGGCCGACGCCTTTCTATTTTACACAAACTACGGATCGGCCAAGGGACGCGAAATTGCGGCTTCCGGCAAGGCGGCCTTCGTGCTGCACTGGAAGTCGCTCAGGCGGCAGATCCGGGTCAGGGGTGTAACCAGTCGCGAAGAAGGGCCGAAGGCGGACGAGTACTACGCCTCGCGGTCGCTTCAAAGCCGCCTTGGCGCCTGGGCGTCGAAGCAGTCCGAGCCGCTCGCTTCGCGCGCGAGGTTGATGGCGGAAGTGGCACGAGTTACGGCGGCGCATGGTATCGCGCCGGGACGTCCTCCCTTCTGGGGGGGGATCAGGATCAGGCCGCTGGAGATCGAGTTCTGGGCTGACGGGGCCTTTCGACTGCACGACCGGTTCCAATGGCGTCGCGCGACGCTGGCGGACGATTGGACGATCGCGCGATTGAACCCCTAACTTTCGCGCAGGTGGTGACCAGTTTCTCCAGGTGGTAGCTGAGTATCAATCCACTCTCCGCCGGTCGGTTCCGGCGGGGGCGGGAATGGGAAACGACGAACAATGACAGAAGAACAACAGAACCAGCACGAGGTCTCGGGCCGCGTGAAATGGTTCGATCCTGCCAAGGGTTTCGGTTTCATCGTCGCCGATGCCAGCGGCGGGGACATCCTGCTGCACGCCAACGTCCTGCGAAACTTCGGTCAGAGCTCGGTGGCCGACAACGCGCGAATCAGGGTCCTGGTGCAGCAGACGGCGCGCGGCGCCCAGGCCGTCGAGGTGCGCGAGATCCTTCCTCCCGAGACCGAGGAGGGCGCCCCGATGGAGGATCTCGGTGACAGCGACGCCGCCGAGATCGCGGCCCTGCCGCTGGAGCCGGCCCGGGTGAAGTGGTTCGACAAGACCAAGGGCTTCGGTTTCGCCAATGTCTACAGCCGCCCCGAGGATGTATTCATCCACATCGAGGTCCTGCGCCGGTCCGGCTTTGCCGATCTGCAACCCGGCGAGGCCGTCTGTCTCAGGGTGATCGAGGGCAAGCGCGGCCGCATGGCCGCCCAGGTCACCTCATGGGAAGCCGCGGTGCGGGACCGGAAATGATCCGCGCGGGCGGCCTTGCGGTCCTGCTTTTCGCCGTTGCCGGGCAGGGCGCCTTCGCTGGCTGTTCCGACGGCCGGGCCGAGTTTCGCTGGGACGGCGGGCACGCGCGCTTCTCGGTCGAGATCGCGGACGACGAGGCCGAGCGCGCCCAAGGGCTGATGTTCCGGCAGGAGTTGCGGCCGAGCGCCGGGATGCTCTTCATCTACGAGCGCCCTCAGGCGGTGTCGTTCT
>NZ_JAYRTX010000121.1:0-8186 GCF_041919395.1 Albidovulum sp. | reverse complement strand
TTCCTCCAAGACCTTCCGCGACGATATCTACGACAAGTACAAGGCCAACCGGCCGGAATTGCCGGAGGATCTGCGGCCGCAGTTCCCGCTGACCCGCGAGGCGACAAGGGCCTTCGGCGTCGCCTCGCTCGAGATGGAGAACTACGAGGCCGACGACATCATCGCCACCCTTGCCCGGCAGGCCCGGGAGGCCGGCGGCGAGGTCACCATCATCTCGTCGGACAAGGACCTGATGCAGCTCGTCGGCGGCGGGGTCGAGATGTTCGACGCGATGAAGCTGAAGCGGATCGGCGTCGCGGAGGTCGAGGAGAAGTTCGGCGTCACGCCCGACCGCGTGGTGGACGTCCAGGCGCTCGCCGGCGATTCGGTCGACAACGTGCCGGGCGCGCCGGGGATCGGGATCAAGACGGCGGCGCTTCTCATCAACGAATACGGCGATCTGGAGACGCTCCTGGCCCGGGCGGAGGAGATCGCGCAGCCGAAGCGGCGCGCGGCGCTGGTCGAGAATGCCGACCTCATCCGCATCTCGAAGCGGCTGGTGACACTCGACGACCACACGCCGGTCCCATGGACGCTGGACGAGCTTGCGGTGAAGCGGCCCGAGGCCGCGCCGCTGATGGAGTTCCTGTCGAAGATGGAGTTCCGCACGCTGACGAAGCGGGTGGCGGAGGCGCTGAAGGTCGAGGCGCCGGTGATCGCCGAGATGCCCGCCGCGCCCGCCGCCCCGGCGGCGGACGACACGGCGGCGCCGGTCGCGGCGGAACAGCCGCCCTTCGACCACGCGGCCTATGAATGCATCCGCGAGCGCGCGGCACTCGACCGCTGGATCGCGCTCATCCGCGAACGCGGCTACGTCGCCGTCGATACCGAGACGACGAGCCTCGACGAGATGCGGGCCGAGCTTGTCGGCATCTCGCTGTCGGTCGTGCCGGGGCGGGCCTGCTACATTCCCGTCGGGCACCGTGTCGGGGGCGGCGACCTCTTCGGCTCCGAGGCGCCCGCGCCGGGGCAGTTGCCGATGTCGGAAGTTCTGGCCGCGCTGAAACCGGTCCTTGAGGACGACGCGATCCTCAAGATCGGCCAGAACATGAAATACGACTGGAAGATATTCGCCCGCCAGGGCATCCGCGCGGCACCCATCGACGACACGATGCTGATGTCCTACGCGATGTATTCGGGCCAGCACAATCACGGCATGGACGCGCTTTCCATACGCTACCTCGGCCATCAGCCCATCGCGATCAAGACACTCCTCGGCTCGGGCAAGGGCCAGATCACCTTCGACCGGGTGGCGATCGACGACGCCGTAAGATATGCGGCCGAGGACGCTGACGTGACGCTGAGGCTCTGGCAGGCGTTCAAGCCGAACCTGCACCGCGTCCAGGTGACGACCGTCTACGAGACGCTGGAACGCCCGCTCGTTCCCGTGCTGGCCGAGATGGAGATGGCGGGCATCCGGGTCGACGGCCAGGTGCTGAGCCGCATGTCGAATGCCTTCGCGCAGAAGATGGCCGGACTCGAGGCCGAGATCCAGGAGATCGCCGGCGAGCCCTTCAACGTCGGCTCCCCGAAGCAGCTGGGCGAAATCCTCTTTGACCGGATGGGGGTCGAGGGGGGCGAGAAGGGCAAGACCGGGGCCTATGCGACGGGCGCCGATGTGCTAGAGGACATCGCGACGCTCGAGGACGTGAACCCGAAGGCCGCGCGGCTGGCCGCGACGGTGCTCGACTGGCGGCAGATCTCGAAGCTGAAGTCGACCTACACGGACGCGCTTCAGCAGGCGATCAACCCCGAGACGGGGCGGGTGCACACCTCCTACTCCATCGCCGGGGCGAATACCGGGCGGCTCGCCTCGACCGATCCGAACCTGCAGAACATCCCGGTCAGGACGGAAGAGGGCCGCCGCATCCGCGAGGCCTTCGTGGCGGGGCCGGGGTTGCGGCTCGTCAGTCTCGACTACAGCCAGATCGAGCTCAGGATCCTCGCCCATGTCGCCGACATTCCCGAGCTGAAGCAGGCTTTCCGCGAGGGGATCGACATCCATGCGCTGACGGCCTCCGAGATGTTCGGCGTGCCGCTTTCCGAGATGACGCCCGAGGTTCGCCGCCGCGCGAAGGCGATCAACTTCGGGGTGATCTACGGAATTTCGGGCTTCGGCCTCGCGCGGAACCTGCGCATCCCGCGGGCCGAGGCGCAGGGTTTCATCGACCGCTACTTCGAACGCTTCCCGGGCATCAAGACCTATATGGACGCGACCGTGGCCTTCGCCCGGGAGAAGGGCTTCGTACAGACGCTCTTCGGGCGGAAGATCCATACGCCCGAGATCAACGCCAAGGGTCCGACGGCCGGCTTCGCGCGGCGGGCCGCGATCAACGCACCGATCCAGGGGGCGGCGGCCGACATCATCCGGCGGGCGATGATCCGCATGCCGGAGGCGACCCGCGACCTGCCGGCGAAGATGCTCCTGCAGGTCCATGACGAACTGCTGTTCGAGGTCGAGTCAGGGGCGGCCGACCGGCTGATCGCCGTGGCGCGCGAGGTGATGGAGGGGGCCGCGCATCCGGCGGTGCAACTCGATGTGCCGCTGGTCGTCGATGCGGGGCAGGGCACGAACTGGGCCGAGGCGCACTGAGACGGCGGCGCGCGGGGGCGGATCGTTCCCAACCCCGGCGGCACGGCCTCCGCTGCCGATCATCGCTTCCCCGCCGAATCGGCTACCGGTCCGATCCGGGAGCGGATAATCGCTTCGGGCAAAGGCCCAGGGGGGAGGTCACGCATGATCCACGCCTACGAACTCAGCGCCGGGCGCCTGACAGCGGTGGGTGCGGACGCGGCCGGGGTCCTGTGGTGGGACCTCGTCCACCCGTCGCGGGAGGAGGAGAAGGCGCTCGAGGACCGGCTTGGCCTCGAACTGCCGACGAAGGACGAGATGCACGAGATCGAGATTTCGTCGCGGCTCTACTCCGAGGACGGCGGCCATTTCATGACCGCGCTCATCCCCGCGAATACCGACGGCGACGATCCGGTGATGGCTCCGATCACCTTCATCCTTGTCGGCCACCGGCTCGTTACCATCCGCTACACAGAGCCCAGGGCCTTCACGGCCTTTCCGCAACGCGCCGAGAAGAGCGCTCTGGGACTGGGCGATGGCGAAACGGTGCTGCTCGGGCTGTTCGAGGCCATCGTGGACCGGCTGGCAGATGTCCTTGAACGTGCGGGACGCGAGATCGACGCGATCTCGCGCGCGGTCTTCGGCAAGGGTGGCGAGGCGGCGCGCAAGAACTCCACGTACAAGACCACGCTCGAGGCGATCGGGCGCAAGGGCGATCTGACGTCGAACATCCGTGACAGCCTTGCCACGATGGAGAGGATACTGGCCTTCCTCGGGCCGAAGCTCACACCGGCCGAGAAGCCGGTGCGCGACCAGCTCAAGGCGCTGGTCGCGGACGTGCGTTCGCTTTCCGATCACTCCGAGTTCATGGCGCAGAAGATCATCTTCCTGCTCGACGCCACGCTCGGCCTGATCAACATCGAGCAGAACGCCATCATCAAGATATTCTCCGTGGCCGCCGTCGTGTTCCTGCCGCCGACGCTCGTCGCGTCGATCTACGGGATGAACTTCGCGTTCATGCCCGAACTCGGGTGGAAGTTCGGCTATCCCTTCGCGGTCTTCCTCATGGTTCTTTCGGCAGTCCTGCCGTTCATGTACTTCAAGCGCCGCGGCTGGTTGTGAGGCCCGCCGCGGCGGCGGTGACCAGGGCGCCGGCAGGCGCGAGGGCTTGACGACAGGTCCATGGCAACCAAACTGGGATGCGGGAGACGGGCTATGCCGCACGACCATCGACACCATGGCCATGAGCCGCACGAGCATTCCGGGCGCGGCGAGCGCGGGCTGGGTCTTGCCGTCGCGATAAACGTCGCCCTCACCGTGGCGCAGGTCGTCGGCGGGATCGTCTCGGGCTCTGTCGCGCTGATCGCCGACGCGGTCCACAACCTGTCGGACGCGGTCGCTCTGATCATCGCCTTCGCCGCGCGGCGGATCGCGCGGCGGCCGGCGGATGGCGCGATGTCCTTCGGCTACGCGCGCGCCGAGGTGGTGGCAGCGCTGATCAACTATACCGTGCTCGTGGTGATCTCGCTCTGGCTCGCCTCCGAGGCGTCGATGCGGCTCGTCGACCCGCCGGAGGTGGCGGGCGGCATCGTCATGGCGCTGGCGGGGCTGGCGCTGGTGATCGACCTCGGCACCGCGCTCCTGACCTGGCGGCTCGCGCGGGAAAGCACGAATATCCGCGCCGCCTTCCTCCACAACCTCGCCGATGCCGGATCGTCGGTCGCGGTGCTTCTGGGGGGCGTGCTCATCTGGCTTTTCGGCTGGCGCTGGGCGGATCCGGCGATCACGCTCCTCATCTCGGGCTGGATTCTCTGGCATGCGCTGTCCGAGATCGGGCCGGTGATCCGCATTCTCATGCTCGGCGCCCCGCCGGAGGCCGCGGCGGAGGCGGTGCGCCGGACGATCGAGACCGAAGCGGGCGTGGAGGGTGTCCATCATCTCCACGTCTGGCAGGTGGACGAACGCCGCGCCTCGGTCGAGGCACATCTGGTCCTCGCCGAAGGCGCGGACGGCGTGGAGGCGGTGCGACGGGTTAAGGCGCGCATCGCGGAGGCCTTCGGCATCCACCACGCGACCTTCGAAACCGAGACGCGCGCCTCCGGCTGCTCCGGAACAGGGTGCCGGATCGGGCAAGGCTGAGCCGGCGAGCCACGCTCGCGGGCGGCGATCCGGCTTCCCCTGCGCCGTGCCCCGCGCTATGAACGGGCCCGACCCCGGAGGCCCGACAATGCACACCCTGACCCGCCGCACCGCCCTTGTCCTTCTCGCCGCGTTCCCGGCCGCCTGTGCCCGGCGCGAGGATATGCCCGCGGCCGCCGCGGGGTCTGCCGAGGTCAACCGGCTCATCAGCCGCTACGCGCGCGCCTACGACGTGCCGGAATCGCTCGTCCACCGCGTGGTCCGGCGCGAGAGCGGCTACAACCCGGCGGCACGGAACGGCCCCTATTACGGGCTCATGCAGATCCTGCCGCAGACGGCCGCGACCATGGGCCATCGCGGCGCGCCCGACGAATTGCTGGATGCCGACACGAACCTCCGCTACGGCGTGAAATACCTTCGCGGGGCCTGGCTGGTGGCGCGCCGCAATCCCGACCGGGCCATGATGTGGTATGCGAAGGGATACTACTACGAGGCCAAGCGGATGGGGCTTCTGGAGGAAACCGGGCTGAGGGCCTGACGGCCCGGCGCCCCCTCGCACCTTCAGACCGGGATGGCCGTCGTCTGCCGCACGGTCCTGAGCGCGAAGGAGGAATGCATCTGCGCCACGCCGGGCAGCCGGGCGAGGTGCTGGCGGTGGATGCGGGCGAAATCCTCTGTGTCTTCCGCCACGACCTTCAGAAGGTAGTCCGCCGTCCCGGCCATGAGGTGACATTCGAGGATGTCGGGCACCCGCGCGACCGCCCTCTCGAAGGCGTCGAGCAGTTCATCGGCTTGGCCCGAAAGCGTGATCTCGACGAAGACCGTGGTCGGCCGGCCGAGCTTGCGGGCGTTCAGGAGCGCCACGAACCCGGCGATGTAGCCCTCTGCCTCCAGCCGCTGCACCCGCCGGTGACAGGCCGAGGGCGACAGGTTCACCCGTTCGGCCAGCTCGGCGTTTGTCACTCGACCTTCCTTCTGCAACACCGCGAGGATGCGCCGGTCCGTCGCGTCGATCTCCATGCTTGCGCAATCTCCTTCGAAGAAATGTCGCTTCTGTCGAAGAAATAGCGCACGCCCCCTGCGTATCGCCAGCCAAATCTGAAACCAATTTCGTGCTTCATCGCAGATAATGGCGCACATTTTTTCGGGAGGACCCCATGAAGATCGGATGCCCCAGGGAGATCAAGCCGCAGGAGTTCCGCGTCGGCATGACCCCGGCCGCCGCGCAGGAAGCGGTGGCCAATGGCCACGACGTCTACATCGAGACCAATGCCGGCGCCGGCGCCGGCTTCACCGACGCGGATTACACCGCGGTCGGCGCGAAGATCCTCGGCACCGCGAAGGAGGTCTTCGCGAAAGCCGACATGATCGTGAAGGTGAAGGAACCGCAGGCGGTGGAGCGCAAGATGCTGCGCGAAGGCCAGGTCCTGTTCACCTACCTGCACCTCGCGCCCGACCCGGAGCAGACGAAGGACCTGCTGGCCTCGGGCGCGACCTGCATCGCCTATGAGACGGTGACCGACCGGATGGGCGGGCTGCCGCTTCTGGCGCCGATGTCCGAGGTCGCCGGACGGCTCGCGCCGCAGGTCGGTGCCTGGACGCTCCAGAAGGCCAACGGCGGGCGCGGCGTGCTCCTCGGCGGCGTGCCGGGCGTGGCGCCGGCAAAGGTGATGGTCATCGGCGGCGGCGTCGTCGGCACCCACGCCGCCAAGATCGCCGCCGGCATGGGCGCCGACGTGACCGTGCTCGACCGTTCGATCCCGCGCCTGCGCTACCTCGACGATGTCTTCGGTGGCAGCTTCAAGACCTCCTACGCCTCGGCCGGCAACACGATCGAACTGGCCCGCCAGGCCGACATGATCATCGGCGCGGTGCTCATTCCCGGCGCGGCGGCGCCGAAGCTGATCTCGAAGGCCCAACTGAAGGAACTGAAGCCCGGCGCGGCGCTGGTCGATGTCGCCATCGACCAGGGCGGCTGCTTCGAGACCAGCCGCGCGACGACGCACCAGGACCCGATCTACGAGGTCGACGGGATCATGCACTACTGCGTGGCGAACATGCCCGGCGCGGTGGCACGGACCTCGACCATCGCGCTCGGAAACGCGACCATGCCCTTCATGATCGCGCTCGCCAACAAGGGATGGAAGCAGGCCTGCGCCGACGACCCCCATCTTCTGAACGGGCTCAACGTCCACGCCGGCAAGCTGACCTATGCCGCCGTGGGCGAGGCGCTGGGGATCGCGTCGATCCCGGCGGCGGACGCGCTGAAGCACTGAACACATCGGAAACTACGGCGGGCGCGCGGATATCCGCGCGGCCGTTCTCTTTCGGCGTGGTGGCCGGGTGTTGGGTTCAGGCCCGGCACTCCGGATGCTCGATGAGGTCGCGCGGATCGTCGCAGCCCGAACCGCCCGGCACCCGCGGCTTGCGCCGCTTGTCGATGACCGAACCATCATCGCCGACCCAGATGCCGGGAAGGCCATTGCCCGAGGCGAAGGCCGGGGCGGCGGCGGGCAGCGCGATCATGGCCGCGACTGCGATCGTCAGAAGCTTCGTCATGCTTTTCCTCCCATGTCAAAAAGCACGACCAGCGTAATCTTCCGCGACGTTCCGGCCCATTGACCAAGGTCCCGCATGCTCGCGGCCCTGTCCGAGACCGAAGTCCGCGCAGGAAACCGACCTTCGTCCTTGCCGTCCGCCCGCCGACACGACACGGGACCCCGGCCCCCTCCATGAAGCCGGGCGGCGAAACAAGGGACCGCGGCCGAAAGCAAAAGGCCCGCCGCGCGGCGGGCCTTTCCGGTGGCGTTGCGGATGATCTACTTCTTCAGCGCGTCGCGTATCTGCATCAGCACGTCGAGCTCGGTCGGGCCGGCCGGGGCGGGGGCCGCCTCTTCCTTCTTCATCGCCGCATCCTTCACGCGGTTCACCATTTTCACCAGAAGGAAGACGACGAAGGCGATGATGAGGAAGTTGATCACGGCGGTGATGAAGGAGCCGTAGGCGAAGACCGGCGCGCCGGCGTCGCGCGCCGCAGCGAGCGAGGCGAACTCGCCGTCACCGAGGTTCACGAAGAGGTTCGAGAAGTCGATCCCCCCGGTAACCACGCCGATGATCGGGTTGATGAGATCGGCCACGAGCGATGTCACGATCGCCGTGAACGCGGCGCCGATGATGATGCCCACGGCCATGTCCATGACATTGCCCTTGGCGATGAAATCCTTGAACTCTTTGATCATTTCAGTGTCCCCACTTTACTGAACCGCGGGCTCCGCTTAGATGGGCCCGCTGCGGTGTCAGGTTATCACGACATTTCATCGCGGTTGTGCCTTTTCTCCGCGACTCGCGGGATTAGCTCATAGGGGTGTTACCGCTGCCGCACAGGGGGAAAGTTTGCTGAAGCAGATCACATTTCCGGTCATGGCCAAATGGCCGC
>NZ_JAYRTX010000120.1:0-8319 GCF_041919395.1 Albidovulum sp. | reverse complement strand
ACTCTGTCCGAGGCGCTCGACGAAGGCGGGCGGCAGCGCTCGCTCGCGGCGATGAAGCGCAAGCAGGAAAAGGCCCGCGCCAAGGCCCTGGGCATGGGCCACAAGGCCGAGAAGCAGGTTCGCGACGTCCAACTCCCCGAAATGATCGTGGTGCAGGAACTCGCCAACCGCATGGCCGAACGCGCGGCCGACGTGGTCAAGGCGCTGATGAAGATGGGCATGATGGTGACGATGAACCAGTCCATCGACGCCGACACCGCGGAACTCGTGATCGAGGAATTCGGCCACCACGCCGTGCGCGTGACCGATGCCGACGTCGAACAGGCGATCGACACGGTCGATGACCGCGACGAGGACCTGCGCCAGCGTCCCCCGATCATCACGATCATGGGTCACGTCGACCACGGCAAGACCTCGCTTCTCGATGCGATCCGCCACACCAGCGTTGTTTCCGGCGAGGCCGGCGGGATCACCCAGCATATCGGCGCCTATCAGGTGAAGACCGATTCCGGCGCCGTGCTGACCTTCCTCGACACGCCCGGCCACGCCGCCTTCACCTCCATGCGCGCCCGAGGCGCGCAGGTGACGGACATCGTGGTTCTGGTAGTTGCGGCCGACGATGCGGTGATGCCGCAGACGGTTGAGGCGATCAACCACGCCAAGGCCGCCAAGGTGCCGATGATCGTCGCCATCAACAAGTGCGACAAGCCCGACGCCAATCCGCAGAAGGTACGGACGGACCTGCTGCAGCACGAGGTCGTGGTCGAGGCGATGTCGGGCGACGTGCAGGATGTCGAGGTGTCGGCCAAGACCGGCAAGGGGCTCGACAACCTCCTGGAGGCCATCGCGCTGCAAGCCGAGATTCTCGAACTGAAGGCGAACCCCAAGCGGGCGGCCTCGGGCGCGGTGATCGAGGCCAAGCTCGACGTGGGCCGCGGCCCGGTCGCGACGGTGCTGGTGCAGAACGGCACGCTCCGCCAGGGCGACATCTTCGTGGTCGGAGAGCAGTGGGGCAAGGTGCGGGCCCTCGTCAACGACAAGGGCGAACGGGTAAAGGACGCCGGTCCTTCGGTCCCGGTCGAGGTTCTCGGCCTGAACGGCACGCCCGAGGCGGGCGACGTGTTGAACGTGGTCGACACCGAGGCGCAGGCGCGCGAGATCGCCGCCTACCGCGAGCAGGCAGCGAAGGACAAGCGCGCGGCGGCCGGTGCGGCGACGACGCTTGAGCAACTCATGGCCAAGGCCAAGGCCGATGAAAGCGTGGCCGAGTTGCCGATCCTCGTGAAGGCCGACGTGCAAGGGTCCGCCGAGGCGATTGTTCAGGCTATGGAAAAAATCGGCAACGACGAGGTGCGGGTCCGCGTGCTGCACTCCGGCGTTGGCGCCATCACGGAATCGGACATCGGCCTTGCCGAGGCAAGCGGTGCGCCAGTCATCGGCTTCAATGTCCGCGCCAACGCGCCGGCACGTGCCGCGGCGAACCAGAAGGGCGTGGAGATCCGTTACTACTCGGTCATCTACGATCTGGTCGACGACGTGAAGGCGGCGGCCTCCGGCCTTCTCAAGGCCGAAGTGCGCGAGAACTTCATCGGCTATGCCGAGATCAAGGAGGTCTTCAAGGTCTCCGGCGTCGGCAAGGTGGCAGGCTGCCTCGTCACGGAAGGCGTGGCGCGCCGGTCTGCGGGCGTCCGGCTTCTGCGCGACAACGTCGTGATTCACGAGGGGACGCTGAAAACCCTCAAGAGATTCAAGGACGAGGTCAAGGAAGTCCAGTCCGGCCAGGAATGCGGCATGGCGTTCGAGAATTATGACGACATCCGCCAGGGCGATGTGATCGAAATCTTTGAACGCGAAGAGGTCGAGCGCAAGCTCGCATGAAAAAGGAGGCGCCGGCGCCTCCCCCAGTCCGCACCAATGAAAAAGGCCGCCTGATCGTCAGGCGGCCACTTTCACGACGGGGTAGCCCTCGAACAAGAGCTTACCGACCCGCACGAGGATCTTGCCGTTTTCGAGCTGCCGCTCGAACGTCCCCTGAACGGATACACAGCTTCCAAGAGTGATGGTTCGCAGCATCGCCTTTTCTCCCCAACTGCGGGCTGCTTTGAAGTCTAGTCGGCAATGGTTAATCGGCGGCAAATCGTCATGGTCATATTTTTGCCATAGTCGGTCCGACTTGGAAACAATAATCCCGTGGCGGCCGGCCATGGGCGGAAAAGTTCCACAGCTTGTGATTGCACGGCATCAGCCGTGATCAGAGCCAGTCGCGCAGGACCGGGATCAGCGGCAGGTCGGCAGGCGGCATCGGATAGTTGCCCAGGTCCCTTGGCCGCACCCAGGCCAGCTCCTGCCCCTCTCTGGCCAGCGGGGTCCCCTGCCAGCGGCGACACGCGAAGAGCGGCATGACGAGGTGGAAGTCCTCGTAACCATGGCTCGCGAAGGTCAGTGGCGCGAGGCAACTCTTCCAGGTGTCGATACCCAGTTCCTCATGCAACTCGCGGATCAGCGCGGCCTCTGGCGTTTCCCCAGGCTCAACCTTGCCGCCGGGAAATTCCCAGAGCCCGGCCATGGGCTTTCCGGAGGGCCGGCGGGCGAGCAGAACCCGCCCGTCGGCGTCGATCAGCGCGACGGCCGAAACGAGAACCGTCTTCACGACCGGTAATCGGCGTTGATGTCGATGTAGCGATGCGTCAGGTCACAGGTCCAAACGGTGCGCGCCGCCTTGCCGACGCCGAGGTCGACCGCGATCACCAGTTCCTCGTGCTTCATATAGGCACTTGCCGCTTCCTCGTTGTAGTTCGGGCTGCGCCATCCGTTCTCGGCCAGCGTGAGGTCGCCGAAGCGGATCGACATGGCGTCGCGGTCCGCCTTCGCGCCCGACTTGCCCACGGCCATGACCACGCGGCCCCAGTTCGCGTCCTCCCCCGCGATCGCGGTCTTCACGAGCGGCGAATTGGCGACGGCCATGGCGGCGCGGTGGGCGTCGGCCGCGTCGGCGGCACCCGTGACGCGGATCTCGACAAATTTCGTCGCCCCCTCGCCGTCCCGCACCACCTGCTGCGCAAGGTCGAGCATGACGCGGCCGAGCGCGGCCTCGAACTCCTTCGCCACACGGCTCCTCAGGTCGGTGATCGGATCCGCTTGCGACTGTCCCGTCGCAGCGACAATAAGCGCGTCGGAGGTGGATGTGTCGCTGTCAACGGTGATCGCATTGAACGTGTCACCGACCTGGCGCGCGACGATCTTCTGAAGCGCGGCCTGCGGAATCGTCGCGTCGGTGAAGATGTACACCAGCATCGTAGCCATGTCCGGCGCGATCATGCCCGAGCCCTTGGCGATCCCGGCGATGCGGATCGGCCCGCCCTCTCCGGCGATCTCGGCGCCCGCGCCTTTCGGGAACGTGTCGGTCGTCATGATCGCGCGGGCGGCCATCTCGATGCTGTCCGCCGACAATGCCGCCTTCAGATCGCCAAGCTTCGCGGTGATCCGCCCGTGCGGCAAAGGTTCGCCGATGACCCCGGTCGAGGAGGAGAAGACTCGCGACGCCGGCACTCCGAGTACCTTCGCGACGCCGCCCGTGACGGCCGACACCGCCTCGGCGCCGAGCTTGCCGGTGAAGGCGTTCGCATTCCCGGAATTGACGATGATCGCGGCGCCGTCGCTCGCGCCGTCCGGCTTCTTCAGCTTAGCCTCGCAGTCCAGTACGCAGGACGCCCGCGTGGCCGAGGTCGTGAAGGCGCCGGCGATGGTCGTGCCCGGAGCAAGCCGGATGAGCGTGACGTCCGTGCGCCCGGCGTAGCGAACCCCTGCCGCGACCGCCGCGAACTCCACACCGGCGATTCGGGGCAGCGCGGGGAACCCGCCCTTTGGCGCCAAGGGCGAGACCGGGCTGGCCTTCTTGCGCACCGCGGTGGCGGCAGCCTGCGCCGCATCACCGATGACATCCGCCGCGGTGGCCAGCGCACCCTCCACGACAGGCGCCAGTTCGGTTTCCAGCCGCGCCCGCAGGTCCTTCACCCTTGCCTTCAGCTTCTTGGCCTCGGCCTTCCACTCGTCCTTCGTCTTGGCCATGTCGGGCTCTCCCTGCAGCGTGTCAGTTGTCGATAAGCGCGACGTTCTTCAGGACCGCTGGGTCAATCCCGTCCACGGTCTTCTCTACCTTTGCGGCTCCTGTCAGCTCCGTCACCCGCGCCTCGACCGCACGGCCTTGCAACTCGCCCTCGAGCTCTGCACGAACATCCTCGATCGTCGGCTTGGCTGCCGTGCGCACCTCGTTCAGCCGGATGATGTGCCAGCCGAACTGGCTTTCCACCGGGGCGGAGATCTCGCCCGCATTCATCGCGATGACCGCGTCCTCGAACGGCTTCACCATCATGCCGACGCCGAACCAGCCGAGGTCACCCCCGGCGGCGGCCGATCCCCGGTCCGTGGACTTTTCCTTAGCGATGGCGGCGAAGTCGGCGCCGCCATCCAGCTCGGCCTTGATTGTCTTGGCCTCGTCTTCGGTCGCGACGAGGATATGGGCCGCGCTGTATTCCTTGCCGGGCTCCTTCGCGGAATACTTCTCGTCGAACAGCGCCTGGACGGATTCGTCCGTCACGGCCGCTGCAGCGGTCTCATCCAGCGTGACGCCCGACAAATAGCCGCGCCGCTGGTTGTCGAGCATCAGCGCTTCGCGTTTCCCGATCTGGGCCTCCGCGACTTCCGCGAGCGCCTCCTGCTGGATGATCTGGTCAAGAATGCCGTCGAACAGAGTCTTGTCGTCGAGCTGGAGGTATTGCGGCGGCAGGCTTTCGCGCATCGCGATCATGTGGCCAAGCGTAATGGCCTTGCCGTTAACGGTAGCCACCACAGTGTCGGCCGTGGGGTCTTCGGCCCAGGCGGCTGCGGCCGTTACGGCGAGGAGGGCGCCGAGTAGGGCGGATTTCAGCATCGTGAGGGCTCCCAAAGAGGCTGCGGCCGGGCGCAGCGTTGACTATCCGGTGGCCGCCCCTTACATCGCGAGGGTCCCGTGAGGGCCGGTCCATCCTTGTTTCGCCGCCGTTCTAGGATGCGCGAGGGGTGTCGGCAAGGCCAGGTTTATCACGAGCACGCCAGTCGAACCCGAGCGGAGAAACCATGCTGGGCCTCGGAACTATCGCGAAGAAGGTCTTCGGCACGCCGAACGACCGCAAGGTCAAATCGGTCCGCACGCTCGTCGAGAAGATCAATGCGCTGGAGCCGCAGTTCCAGGCGCTGAGCGACGAGGGAATCAAGGCGAAGACTGCCGAGCTGAAGGAACGGGTGGCGGCCGGCGAAAGCCTCGACCACGTCCTGCCCGAAGCGTTTGCAAACTGCCGCGAGGCAGCGCGGCGGGCGCTCGGGCTGCGCGCCTTCGACGTGCAGCTCATTGGCGGGATCTTCCTGCACCGCGGCAACATCGCCGAGATGCGGACGGGCGAGGGCAAGACGCTCGTCGCGACCTTTCCGGCCTACCTCAACGCGCTGACGGGCGAGGGCGTGCACATCGTCACGGTCAACGACTATCTCGCCAAGCGCGACGCGGACTGGATGGGCAAGGTCTACGCCCAGCTCGGGATGACGACCGGTGTCGTCTACCCGTTCCAGTCGGCCGAGGAAAAGCGCGCCGCCTACCGCTGCGACGTCACCTATGCGACCAACAACGAGCTCGGCTTCGACTACCTGCGTGACAACATGCGCGCGACCATCGACGACATGATGCAGCGCGGCCATCACTTCGCCATCGTCGACGAGGTGGACTCGATCCTGATCGACGAGGCGCGCACGCCCCTGATCATCTCCGGTCCAAGTCAGGACCGGTCAGAGCTTTACATCACGCTCGACAAGTTCATTCCGGAACTGGCCGCCGAGCATTTCAAGCTCGACGAAAAGCAGCGCAATGCCACCTTCACCGAGGCGGGCAACGAGTTTCTCGAACAGCGGCTCTGGCAGGCCGGTGTCCTGCCCGAGAGCCAGACGCTCTACGACCCGGAATCGACCACGATCGTCCATCACGCGACGCAGGCGCTCAGGGCGCACAAGCTCTTCCAGAAGGACCAGCACTACATCGTCCGGAATGGCGAGATCGTGCTGATCGACGAGTTCACCGGCCGGATGATGCAGGGACGGCGACTGTCCGACGGGCTTCACCAGGCCATCGAGGCCAAGGAGGGCGTCAAGATCCAGCCGGAGAACGTGACGCTCGCCTCCGTCACCTTCCAGAACTACTTCCGGCTTTACGACAAGCTCGCCGGCATGACCGGCACGGCCGAGACCGAGGCCGAGGAATTCATGGATATCTACCGGCTTGGTGTCGTCGTGGTGCCGACGAACAAGCCCATTGCCCGGAAGGACGACCACGACCAGGTCTACCGCACCGCGCGCGAGAAATACGAGGCGATCATTGCCCGGATCAGGAAGGCGCACGAAAAGGGGCAACCGATCCTCGTCGGCACGACCTCGATCGAAAAGTCCGAGATGCTGTCGGAAATGCTGAAGAAGGAAGGCATACCGCACAACGTCCTGAACGCGCGCCAGCACGAGCAGGAGGCGCGGATCGTCGCCGAGGCCGGGCGCCTTGGCGCGGTGACCATCGCCACGAACATGGCCGGCCGCGGAACCGACATCCAGCTTGGCGGCAATGTCGAGATGAGGGTGCTGGAGGAACTCGACGCCAATCCCGACGCGCATCCCGACGAGGTGCGCGCCCGGATCGAGGCGGAGCATGCCGCCGAAAAGGCCAAGGTGCTCGAAGCCGGGGGGCTCTTCGTGCTGGCCAGCGAACGGCACGAAAGCCGGCGCATCGACAACCAGCTCCGCGGCCGCTCGGGCCGGCAGGGCGATCCCGGCCGATCATCGTTCTACCTCAGCCTCGAGGACGACCTCATGCGCATCTTCGGGTCGGACCGGCTCGACAAGGTGCTGTCGAGCCTCGGGATGAAGGAAGGCGAGGCGATCATCCACCCCTGGGTCAACAAGTCGCTCGAACGCGCGCAGGCGAAGGTCGAGGGACGCAACTTCGACATGCGCAAGCAGCTGCTGAAATTCGACGACGTGATGAACGACCAGCGCAAGGTGATCTTCAGCCAGCGGCTGGAGATCATGGAGGCCGAGGATCTGGAAGAGATTGTCCGCGACATGCGCCATCAGGTCATCGACGATCTTGTGGACGACTATCTTCCGCCGAAGAGCTATCCCGAACAGTGGAATACCGAAGGTCTCTATGCCGCGGCGATGGAGAAGCTCGCGCTCGACGTTCCGGTGATCGACTGGGCGAAGGAAGAGGGTGTCGATCACGACGTGATGCGCGACCGGCTCTACGAGGCGTCCGACAGTCTTATGGCCGGGAAGGCCCAGGCTTTCGGAGCCGAGACGATGCGGCAGATCGAAAAGCAGTTCCTGCTGCAGACGATCGACAGCAAGTGGCGCGAACATCTCGTGACGCTCGAACACCTCCGCTCGGTGGTCGGTTTCCGTGGCTATGCGCAGCGCGACCCGCTGAACGAATACAAGACCGAGGCGTTCCAGCTTTTCGAGAACCTGCTCGACGGCCTCCGCTCCGACGTCACGCAGAAGCTCGCCCAGGTCCGCCCGATGACGGAGGAGGAGCAGCAGGCGCTCTTCCGCCAGATGACGGAGCGGCAGGCCGCGCTCAACGCACCCGTCGCCTCCACGGTGGCGGCGGAGGCACCGAGGCAGCCGGTGCTGGCGGGCTTCGACGAGAACGATCCCGCGACCTGGGGCAACCCGGGCCGGAACGATCCCTGCCCCTGCGGATCGGGGGAGAAGTTCAAGCACTGCCACGGAAAGCTCGCCTGATTCGGGCGATCTGTGGCGAAATTGTGGCGGACTGCCCCCAGGTCTGCCCGCCGCCCCACAATCTTGGCGCGCCCGTCGTTTCGCAACCAAGATAGGGTAGAGGCCTCCGGGCCTCACAGTTTCCCGCGGTCGCCGTGCCGCCATTCCCCTGCCCCGATCCAGCGCTAGTCCTGAGCGGAACCTTGGGGAGACGACCATGCAGATCAAGCGCAGGGCGATTACCGTCGGGACGACCTTCTTTCTGGCCGCCGCGACCGGCCATGTCATGCAGAACGGCGAAACCATCAGCGCGCGGTTGCGCGGCGCCGATGCGACGGAAGCACCCGTGCTCGCCAGCGTAACGTCGACCGCGGCAACTGTCGCCGTCAAGGAGACCCCGGAGCCGAGCAGTGTTCCCGTACCGGCCGTGACCGAGGCGCAGGCCCCCGTCGCGTCGGAACCGCCGACTGCACCTGCCGCCGCGGAGATCGTGGTCGCCGCCGCTGTCCCGGCGGCTCAGGAGCC
>NZ_JAYRTX010000119.1:0-8321 GCF_041919395.1 Albidovulum sp. | reverse complement strand
CGGCTTCCTCGGCAGCCTTCGCAGCCGCTTCCTCGGCAGCCTTGGCCTCTTCGGCGGCCTTTGCAGCAGCCTCTTCCTCGGCGGCCTTGGCGGCGGCCGCCGCTTCGTCAGCAGCCTTCTGGGCCATTGCCGCTTCCTCGGCCGCGCGCTGCGAGGTCGAGTAGTACCAATACCCGCCGCCGGCGAGCACAAGAATGAGGATGGCGATCAGGGTATTCCGGTTCATCGTGCGTTCCTTCCGAAATCGGGAAAGGGGATAATGTCCTCGCTATCGCAGAATACGCCGGCGCAGGAAAGGGACTTCGCGCTGCGCGACGCCGAAACCGGCTTGAATCAGCCATCCGGGACGACTAGTTTGCCCGCCACTTGCACCGGCCACGACAGAAGGAACGCCGCCATAGCCCGCAGACCGCACAACGCCCCGCCGCAACGCGACACCGGCCCCCGCGTGAACGAACGTATCCGCGCCCCGGAAATCCGCCTCATCGGCGCGGACGGCGAGAATGTCGGGGTCGTGACCCCTTTCAGGGCCATGCAGATGGCCGAGGAGGCCGGGCTCGATCTCGTGGAGATCTCGCCCAACGCCGAACCACCGGTCTGCAAGATCATGGATTTCGGCAAGTACAAGTACGAGACACAGAAGCGCGAGGCCGAGGCGCGCAAGAAGCAGAAGATCATCGAGATCAAGGAAATCAAGTTCCGCCCGGGCACCGACACGCATGACTACGACGTCAAGATGCGCTCGGTGAAGAAGTTCCTCGAAGAGGGCGACAAGGTGAAGGTCACGCTGCGCTTCCGCGGCCGCGAGATGGCCCATCAGGAACTCGGACTCGAGCTTCTGAAACGCGTGGCGGCGGATGTCGAGGAAATCGCCAAGATCGAGAACATGCCGAAGCTGGAAGGCCGGCAGATGGTGATGATGATCGGCCCGAAGTGAGCCCCCGCAATCGCGGAATGAACGGCCTTCCCCCCTCTGGGGAGGGCCTTTTTACTGCCGCTCGCGCTGCAGCACCGTGATCTGGAAATTCTGCCGGTTTCCCTTCGGCGTCACATGCACGTGACGCCGTCCCTCGATCAGGCGGAAGGCGCCGGGCGCAGTCCGATCGACCTTGGCGAAGAGAGACGCGGGCGTGTAGCGGCAGACCGGCAGGCCCGAACAGGTCTCCGGCCCGTCCTCGGCGAAGGTGGCGACGATCGCACGCCCCCCCGGCCGGATCGCCGCGACCATTGCTGCGACATAGGCCGCCCGCTCGCGCTCCTCCGTCAGGAAATGGAACACCGCCCGGTCGTGCCAGAGCGCCCATTGGCGTGACGGTTGCCAGCCGGTGATGTCGGCGGCGATCCAGGTGACCGCATCGGCGTCGGGTCCGAGCCGCCTTTGCGCGGCGGCGAGCGCCGCCCCCGCGATATCCAGAACGGCAATCGGGCCGTAGCCGCGCTCCAGGAGCGCATCGACGAGCCGGGACGTGCCTCCGCCTACGTCGATCACGGCCGCCCCCTCGCCTGGCGGCAGATAGTGTTCGATGAGATCAAGGGAGACCTGCGGCCGCGCCTCGAACCAGGAGAGCGCGCCCTCCTCCCGGGCGGAGTATACATCCCGCCAGTGCCGGACCCGTGCTGCCTGCTGCCGTTCCACCATCGCGCCCCTTCCATGGACCCGGCGCATTCACGATGCGATATTTGTATCCTATCCCGGCGGTCAATGGCGACGGGCGAATTGCCGAGGCGCGCACGATCGGCTAGAGCCGCCGGGGCCTGCCGCAAAGCCGGGTGAGCGATGCTTTCCTACCAGCACATCTATCACGCCGGTAATCTTGCCGATGTGCACAAGCACGCGATGCTCGCATCGCTCCTCGCCTACCTCGCCCGGAAGGACAAGCCGCTCAGCTACATCGAGACCCATGCCGGGCGCGGGCTCTACCGGCTCGACGCGCCCGAGGCGATGAAGACCGGCGAGGCCGCGGCCGGGATCGGCCGGGCCGCGGCGCTCTTCCCGGCGGACCATCCCTACCGCCGCATCCTTGCCGCGGTGCGCGACCGCTACGGGCGGGCTGCCTACCCCGGCTCGCCACTGGTCGCCGCGCTCTCGCTCCGGTCGGGCGACCGGATGCATCTGGCCGAGTTGCACCCGCAGGAATTCGCGGCGCTGGGGGCGACGATGCGCCCCTTCGCCGCCGATGTCCGGCGCGAGGACGGGCTGGCATTCGCGCTCGCCGCCACGCCGCCCGATCCCCGCCGGGGCCTGATGCTGATCGACCCGAGCTACGAGATGAAGGCGGATTACGCGGCGATGCCGGCGCTGCTCGGCAAGGTTCATGCAAAATGGAACGTGGGCATCCTGATGCTCTGGTACCCGGTGCTGGCGAGCGGCGCGCAGGCGGGCATGGTGGCATCGCTCGACGCGCTTGCCCTGCCGAAGGCGATGCGGCATGAGGTCCGCTTTCCGCCCGCGCGCGAAGGCCACGGCATGACCGGCTCCGGCCTCTATATCGCCAACGCGCCCTTCGGCACGGCCGAGGAGGCGGAGCGACTCGGTGCGCTCTTTGCCGAACTCACGCGCTGAGTGCGCACCGGATGCGGCACTGGAAGCAGTTGTTGCGGGCCGAGCGGACATCGACGAAGGCCACGCGCGGGTCCTCGAAGAGGCCGGCCGCATAGCCCGCGAGGTCGGCGGCCGGCACCACGCGGCCGGTGCCGTAGACGATGCGGTGATCGGCGGAATAGCCTTTCAGAAGGTAGTCCGGGCTCGTCGCCAGGATCGGCGGCACGCCAGCCCCGTGCCACCGTCCGCAATCGTCGGCGCAGAGGAAGATCGGCCCCGTCTCGGCATAGGGCTGCGGCGCGGGGAAAGGCCGGTGCGCGAGGATCAGGTATTCCCTGCCGGCCGGCACATGGGAGAGGCAGTGCCGGCAAGGCACACCCTCCCCGTCCGAAATCGCGCCCCGCTCCGCGGGCTGGCCGTTCGCGTCCGGCCCGCCCCTGCGCAGGTCCGCCGCCAATGCGCTGTCGAGTGCTTCGAATGTCAGGTCCATCCTGTCCTCCATGGCTTCCGTGCCACGAGGTAGCGTCATCGTGGGACAGGTCGCGACCCGATCCTTGCGCAAAATCCGCGCGGGGGCGGCACCGGGGGTCAGAGGTCCTTCATCGCCAGCCGGATATAGCGGTTCTCGCCCCGCTTAAGCACCCAGTCGCCCACCCGCCGCGCGAGGTCCGGCCGCGCGCGCGCCACCGCGCGTTCAAAAAGCTCGCGCTGGTAGCGGGGGAAGTCGCGGCGCGCGCGCAGGAGCCGGTAGAACTCCGCTTCCGTCAGCGATCCGGCGAGGGCCTTCAGCATGACCTCGGAAAGGATGCCCATCTGGAGAAGCGATGAGCCGAGCCGGTGGCCCATCAGCGGCGTGCGCAGGAGCGTGACATTCGCACCGGTGAACCGCCGCGCATGGGCGGCGTCGAGCGGCTCGTAGGGATCATAGAGGATCGTCACCCGTCCCGCCGCCCGCGAGGCCTGCGCCGCATCGCCGTACTTGCCGGAAAAATCCTTGTCCCAGACGGTCTTGTAGCGCGTTTCCCATGGCACGACGGTCTTGTCGAGCGTCGATTGCGGGCTGATCGCCACCACCTCCGCCCCTGGGCAGGCGGCGGAGAAGGCCGCGGCCGCATAGCCCCCCATCGAGGCGCCGTAGAAGACCACGCGGCCGAAACGCCCGAAGAATCCTTCCCGCGCGAGCCGGTCGAATTCCCCCATCGCCCAGTAGTCGCGGTACCAGGTCCAGCCTGCCGCCATGACGCCCAGCACCGACCAGCCCTGCTTCTCGATGAACTCGAAGCCCCAGGGCCGGCGGTCGGCGCGCTTGGTCATGGCGATGTCGAGGTTGTCGAAGGTAACGACCAGCACCGACGGGTCGCGCGGGACGTAGAGGAAGGAGTGGATGCCGTTGTCCGTATAGAAGCCGAACGGGCCGGCGAGACGCCGCGCGATCGCGGCCCAGTCGCCGTCCTCCGCGGGTGCGCCGGTGGCGGCCGAGGCGGAGGGGCGGAACACCGCCCGCGTCACGGCACTCCCGCCCGGTGCGTGGGCCGCAAGCGTCTCGCAGGTGCCGTAACCGTTCAGGAAGGGATAGCTGCCCGACCCCTTGCGGATGTCGGTCAGCATCACGCTGTCGGCATGCATCCCGCCCTCGATCAGCGGCGCGAGGTGGCGCACCTTCCAGGCGTCGCCGAAGCACCCGAAATTGGCGATCACGTCCCAGGGCCGGATCTCCTCGGCCGAGCCCACGCGCGTCACCGCGTCGCTCGGCACGCCCGCGCTTTCAAGCGCGGCCATGTAGGGCGCGACCCAGGTCGAGGGCGCATCGGAGAAGGCACCGGACTTCACCATGTCGACAAGGAAGATGCGGGCGCCGTGGCGGTCATGGAGCGCGCGGGCGAGGTCGAGCGCCCCGCCCCCCACGTCCGCGAAGCTTTCCACCCGGATGGGCCCCAGCGCGAGGATCGCCTCGGCCGTCGCTTCGTCCACCGCGGCGCGCGCGCTCATTCGCCGTCCTCGTCGTCATCCGCCCCGGCGCCAAGGCCGCGGATCGGGGCGGCGGCGGGGTCAATCCCGTGCTTTCGCAGGAGCTGGCCGACAAGGCTCTTCGGTCGCGGCACGCCGCCCATGGCCTGCGCGATGCGCGCCCGCATCCGCCTGCCGTAGAAATGGATCGAATAGGTCTCTTCGGTCACATAGTCCGACCAGTCGAGACCGGGGCGGAGCATCAGCCGGCGGTCCCGGTATTCGAAGGGATAGAGTGCGACGCGCGGCAGCGCGTGGCTTATCTCCCCCGTCTTCTTCAGGAAATGCGTCAGCGCGTGGGGGCCCCAGACGCCCCAGGGCATCTCGCCCGCGGGAACCGGAGTCCCGGCTGCCTTCTTCGCCTCCAGTTCGCGCCGGTAGGCCTCGCCGTACCATTCCGGGATGGCGTATTCGTCGGAAGTGAAATCGAGAAGAAGGCCCAGCGCCTCGCTGTCCTTGGGCAGGCCGAGAACGCCGCCATTCACCCCCTCCTCGCTTTCCCAGGCAAAGAAGTGGCCGGTCTCGCTTCGGAACGGCTTCACGCAATAGGCATCCGTGTCGGCCCAGATCGTGCGGTCGCCCTTCGCCATGAGGTGATAGCGGAAGAGATCCGAATGCAGCGCCGGGCTGCCGGTGCGGCCGTGGCGCAAGAAGCCGTCCTGGGGCAGGATCGTGCGCGCGTCGGCGATCTCCACCCCTTCGGGCACGTTCGGGATCGGTTCGTAGGCATAAAGCCGGATCGCGTGGCCCGCGTCCACGAAGGACTTCAGGCATAGCTGTTCGAGAAAGCTCAAGGCCCCGCCGATCCAGAGCGCCGCGATCTGATAGTCCTGTGCCACTGCCGCCTCGCCGCCGTTCTCTGCCGGGGTTTCGCGCGAGAGTGGCCGAAATCGGCCCCTTTGCCAACTGCCCACGGGGCAAGCGCAGCGTCTGCGGCGTTTGCCTGCTGCCCCCGCGCGTGGTATCGAACCCCAAGACCGGCCCGAACGGCAGAGCAGGCATGACCGATCCTCCCCCGAGCGTGGTGATCCGCCGGCGGCTCGCCGCCGGGTCCGCCGGTGGCCTGCCGCTTCTCGATGCGGTGCTCTGCCCCGATGCCGGAAGCGGTGCCACCATACGTGTCTTCACCCGCGCCGGCGTCAACGCCACCGCCTTCGACCCTGCCCCGCGCGCAGGCTGTGCCGGCATCCGCGAACTGCGCGAGGTCGCCGGCGCCGTCATGGCGGTGGCCGAGGCAGCACCCCTCTGCCTCGCGCTCGCGACAGGCGGCGTGGCGGAGATCGCGGCGGCCGAGGCGGAATGGGACCTTCTCGCCGGGCGCGACTGCCTCTTCGGCGCGCGGCTCGAGGAGAACGCGGAGACGGTGGCCGACTGGCTTCGCTACCACGCCCGCGCCCATGGCGCGACCGGGGCGCTGATCCTCAATCGCGCGCCCGACGACAGCCCCTCTGGCAGCCATGCGGACTTCGCCGAGCGGCTCGGGGCGCTCATCGCGCCCCTGCCGGGCCTTGTCGTGGTGATTCTCGAAAGCCCGGTGCCGCTCGGCAAAGCGGGCCTCGGACCGGAAAGCCATGTCTTCCTTGCGCCCGACGCGCCGGGCAAGGACCGCATGGAGCGCCCCGACCCCGACCCCTGGCGCGCGCCCCTGGGCGAGGGGCTGATCCACGAGGTCGCCAAGTGGCGCTTCCTCGCCAGGGCGCGCGCCGTCCTCTGCCTCGACGTCACCGACCTCCTGGCCGAGCGGAAGGGCGGGCCCTCGGCCTTCGACCTCTGCCGGCGGGCGCAGGGCGGGGTCGTTCTCCTGGTCGGGCGCCGCATCTACCCCTGGCGGGTCCGGCCGGGCGCGCCCGAGGCCTTCGGCGACCACATCTGCCGACCCTTCGACGCCCGCCGTGGCATCGCCCGCTGGGGCGTGGCACCGGACCGCGCCGGGCTCGACAATACCTGGCGCACGCTCCGTGTCGCCTACGCCCGGCCCGACGCCGACAAGACAGTGGCTTTCTGGCGGGCGATGGCGATCCGGGTGCCGGGCCGGAAGCCGGCCGAGCTTGCGCCCAAGACCTCGCTCGTCGAGGACCCCGCGCTCCTCGACCTCGCCCGCCGCCATTTCGGCGCAGACCCCGTCCGCCCGCCGGTGTCGGAGCCGCGCGCGGCACCCGCCGCCGGGACGACGCGCACCTGCATCGTCACCACGATGAAGAACGAAGGCCCCTTCATCCTCGAATGGCTGGCCTATCACCGCGCCATCGGTGTCACGGATTTCCTCGTCTACACCAACGACTGCACCGACGGCACCGACGCCATGCTCGACCTTCTTCAGGAAAAGGGCCTCGTCCAGCACCGTGCGAACCCCTTCCGAGCCATGCCCGGGCTGATGCCCCAGCACGCCGCCCTTCAGGCCGCCGAAAGCGAGGCGGTGCTGCGGCGTGCCTCCTGGGCGATCTGCATGGACGTGGACGAGTTCATCAACGTCAAGCTTGGCGACGGTACGCTCGGGGCACTTTACGCCGCAATGGGCGAGGCCAACATGATCTCGCTGACCTGGCGGCTTTTCGGCAATGCCGATGTCCACGAATACCGTGACCGCTTCGTCACCGAGCAGTTCCCGCTCTGCGCGCCCGAACTCATCCGCAAGCCGCACCAGGCCTGGGGGTTCAAGACGCTCTTCCGCACCATCGACATCTACAGGAAGCTCGGCGTGCACCGGCCGAAGGGGCTGAAGCCCGACCTCTGGGCCGAGGTGCGCTGGATCAACGGATCCGGCAGGCCCATGCCGGAAAGCATGTATCGCAACGGCTGGCGGTCGAGCCTTGCGACCTACGGCTACGACTGGGTCCAGCTCAACCACTACGCGGTGCGCTCGGCCGAAAGCTTCCTCGTGAAGCGCGACCGTGGCCGGGTGAACCATGTCGACCGCGACCAGGGCCTCAACTACTGGTTCCGCATGAACCACAATGCCGGGGAAGACCTTTCGATCCGCCGGATGGTCCCGGCCGCGCGGGCCGAGTTCGACCGGCTCATGGCGGACCCGGAAATCCGCGTCGCGCATGAGGGTGCCGTCGCTGCGCACCGGGCCAAGATCGCCGAGTTGAAGGCCCGGCCCGACTACGCTGCCTTCTACGCCGAACTCACCGGCGAGCGGATGGAAAAGCTGTCGCGGATGCTTTCGGTCTTCGGCTCCGCCGTCTTCACCGCCGGACCCGGCGTGGTGCCCGCCGACCTCCACCGGCGCACCCTGCCGCCGGGCTTCTTCTTCACCGTGGAGCCCCCCGCCGATGCCGCGCACTGACCCCCGCATCCTCGCCATCCTGACGGTGAAGAACGAGGGCGCCTTCCTCCTCGACTGGCTCGCCCACCACCGCGCGGCGGGGTTCACCGACTTCCTTGTCCTCTCGAACGATTGCGACGACGGCACCGACCGCATGCTCGACCGGCTTTCCGACCTCGGCTGGCTGACCCATGTCAGCAACGACAGCCCGCACGGCAAGGGTCCGCAGTGGACGGCCCTCGCCCTTGCCGACGCGCATCCGCTGAAGGCGGCGGCCGACTGGGTCCTCGTGCTCGACATCGACGAATTCGTGAACGTCCACGCGGGCGACCGGACGGTGCAGGCGCTCCTCGCCGCGCTGCCCGAGGCGACGGCGATCCCGCTCACCTGGCGGCTTTTCGGCAATTGCGGTCTGCGCGCCTACGAGGACCGGCCGGTGACGGAGCAGTTCCTGCGCGCCGCTCCCGCCGTCATGGGCTGGCCCTGGCGGGCGGCGATGTTCAA
>NZ_JAYRTX010000118.1:0-8548 GCF_041919395.1 Albidovulum sp. | reverse complement strand
GTCGGAGGAAGACCGCGCCACCCGCGCGGCCCGCTACCTCGCCACCCGGATCGACCGCGCGACCTCGGCCGAGGACCGCCAATTGTCGATCTGGTCGAACGAGTCGATGAAATCCACCGCCTTCGATGATTTCCACCTCTCAGACCTCGAATTCGGCGTGCGCGCCCACCACGACCAGATCCGCCGCATTCTGCCGGTGACCCGGCTGAGCGCGGCGCCCGAGGAAGACCGGATTGCCGCCCTGAACGAAGATTTGCGTAGCGCTAGCGCGAATCCGTCATAATCTCTGGAAAAAAGACGATGCAAACGGGGAGATACGAAGGATGACCACACTCACGCGAAGAACCGCTCTCACCGCGATCGGCGGGGCGCTTGCCTTACCTTACGTCCGCCCCTCCTGGGCACAGGCGGGCACCGTCAACGTCTACAACTGGGCGGACTACATCGGCGAGACGACGCTCGCCGATTTCGAGGCGCAGACGGGGATCGGCGTTGTCTACGACACCTACTCTTCGGCAGAGGAGATGCAGGCCAAGATGCTCGCCGGCTCCACCGGCTACGACGTCGTTGACCATGCCGGCATCGACATGCCGCGCGCGATCGCCGCGGGGCTCTATGAAAAGCTCGACAAGACGCTCCTTCCGAATTGGAAGAACCTCGACCCCGACGTGCTGCGCATCCTCGCGGGCTGGGACCCGGACAACATGTACGGGGTGCCCTACATGTGGGGCTCGGTCGGCTTCACCTTCAACGTGGACATGGTCAAGGAGCGCATTCCCGACGCTGACATGACGACCATGGACCTCATCTTCAAACCGGAGAACGCCGAGAAACTCGCCGACTGCGGAATCTCCATCCTCGACAGCCCGTCCGACATCATGCTGATGGTGCTGAAATATCTCGGGCTCGACGGCGACACGACCAACGTCGAGGACTACCAGAAGGTCGTCGAGGCGTTCAAGCCGATCCGCCCGTACATCCGCACCTTCGACAACACCAACTACCTGAACGCGATCCCGAACGGCGAACTCTGCGTCATCAACAACTGGTCGGGCGACTACGCGACGGCGGCGACCCGCGCGGCCGAGGCCGGAATAGAGATGAATCTGGCCTACTTCGTGCCGAAGTCCGGCGCGCCTGCCTGGATCGACGTGATGTGCATCACCGCGGACGCTCCGAACCGCGAGAACGCCTACAAGTTCATGGACTTCATGATGCAGCCCGAAGTCGCCGCCGGGTGCACGAATTACACCTACTACGCCACCGGCAACCTCGCGGCGAAGGAATTCATCCTGCCCGAGATCCTCGAAGACCCGGCGGTCTATCCCGATGCCGACACGATCGGCCGGATGTGGGCGCCGAAGCCCTTCTCCGAAGAGCAGGACCGCGCGATGACCCGCGCCTGGCAGGAGATCAAGTCGGGCTGAGCACGCGCCTCCGTTCTCACGCCACATGAACCGGAGAGACCGCCCGTGCCCGAACCCGCCCGATCAGCCGACCAGCGGGCCGCCACCACCGTGGCGGCCTTTCCCGGTGCCCAGGTGCCGCAGACCGCGGTGAAGGAACCGCCCTTCATCCGCATCGACCATGTCACCAAGCGGTTCGGCACCTTCACCGCCGTATCGGACGTGACGCTGGAGATCCAGAAGGGCGAGATTTTCTCGCTCCTTGGCGGTTCGGGCTGCGGCAAGACCACCCTTCTGCGGGTGCTGGCCGGGTTTGAGGCACCGACCGAGGGCCGCGTCTTCATCGACGGGCAGGACATGACCGACCTGCCGCCCTATGAACGGCCCGTGAACATGATGTTTCAGTCCTACGCGCTTTTCCCCCACATGACGGTGGAAAAGAACGTGGCCTATGGCCTCAAGCACGAGGACATGACCCCGGCCCAGCGCGCCGAGAGGGTCCGCGAGATGCTCGATCTCGTGCAACTGACGGAGTTCGGACATCGAAAGCCGCACCAGATTTCAGGCGGGCAGCGGCAGCGCGTGGCGCTGGCCCGCGCGCTCGCCAAGCAGCCAAAACTCCTTCTCCTCGACGAGCCGCTCGCAGCGCTCGACAAGAAGCTGCGCGAGCACACCCAGTTCGAGCTGATGGAGATTCAGGAAAAGACCGGCACCACCTTTATCGTCGTCACCCATGACCAGGAAGAGGCGATGACGCTCTCGTCCCGCCTTGCGGTGATGGACAAGGGCCGGATCATGCAGATCGGCACCGCGACCGATGTCTACGAATACCCGAACTCGCGTTTCGTGGCGGGATTCATCGGCTCGATCAACTTCTTCGAGGCGAAGGTGCGCGCGACGGGAGGCGAGACGGTCGAGGTCGAGGTGCCCGACCTAGGAGGCATCGTCACCGCCCGTGCGATCCCGGGCCTGGCTCCGGGCCAGCCGATCACGCTCGCCGTGCGGCCGGAGAAGATCCACCTCTCCCGGATGCGGCACGACCTTCCGAACACCTTTCCCGGAACGGTGCAGAGTCTTGCCTATTTCGGCAAGGATAGTCTCTATCGCATCGCCCTGCCCTCGGGCCACGTCATGCTCGTCAACTCCGTCAACGCCCGCAGGACGGGCGAGCACGAGCGGGTCGCGGACTGGGAAGACGCGGTCTTCCTGTCCTTTGATCCCGCCGCAGCGATCCTGCTGAAGGACTGACGCATGGCCGGCGCCCATACCGACACCGCCTTCCAGCGCTGGTTCAACCGAAAGGGCTGGATCAACGTCACGATTGCAACGCCCTACGTCTGGCTTGTGCTCTTCTTCCTCTTGCCCTTCGTCATCGTCATCGCGATGAGCTTCGCCACGCGGACGCCGACGGCCCCGCCGTTCTCCTTCGGCGGCGAACACCCGGTGCTCAACACTGCGCATTACGCACGGCTCTTCCAGGACGACCTCTATGTCCGCGCCTACCTGACCTCGATCGTGAACGCCGGGATCGCCACCTTCCTTTGCCTGCTCATCGGCTACCCGATGGCGCTCGGCCTGACGCGCGTCTCGCCGGCCTGGCGCAACATCCTCCTCATGCTCGTCATCCTGCCGTTCTGGACCTCGTTTCTTCTGCGCGTCTACGCCTGGATCGGGCTGATGGGGACGAACAGCTGGTTCAACAAGCTCTTGACGACATCATGGAACTGGCTGGTGCCGACCGACTGGGCGCTGCGGTCGATCCCGATGATGAACACCAACTTCGCCGTCGTGCTCGTCATGGTCTATTCCTACCTGCCGTTCATGATCCTGCCGCTGTATGCCAACCTCGAAAAGCTCGACCGGACGCTGGACGAGGCGTCGATGGACCTCGGCTCGCGGCCGTTCCGGGTCTTCCTCGACATCACCCTGCCGCTTTCGGTGCCGGGCATCATCGCGGGCGGGCTTCTCGTCTTCATCCCGGCCTCGGGGGAACTGATCATCCCCTCGCTCGTCGGCAGCGCGCGCCAGCCGATGATCGGGCGTGTCATCTCGGACGAATTCGCCTCGGCCCGCGACTGGCCGATGGCCTCGGCGGTGTCGGTGGCGCTTCTCATGCTGCTCGTGGTGCCGATCATGCTCTACACGCACTTCGAGGGAAAATCGCACGAAAAGCGGAAGGAGGGCGCCTGATGCACCGCCGCTCAGCCTTCCTCGTGACCATGCTCTGCTTCGGCTTCGCGTTCTTCTACGTGCCGATCCTGTCGATGATCGTCTATTCCTTCAACGGGTCGCGGCTGGCGACGGTCTGGGGCGGTTTCTCGACAAAGTGGTATGTCTCCCTCCTGTCCAACCGGCAGATCCTGAACGCCGCGCTCCTGTCGCTGAAGATCGCGCTTCTAAGCGCGACGATTGCGACGATCCTCGGCACGATGGCAGGCATCGCGCTCGCGCGGTTCAAGCGGTTCCGGGGCCGCACGCTCTTTTCCGGCCTCGTGACCGCACCCCTCGTCATGCCCGAGGTCATCACCGGCATCGCCTCGCTCATGCTCTTCATCCTGATGGCCGAATGGATTGGCTGGCCGGCGAGCCGGGGCTTCACCACCGTGACGCTCGCCCACATCACCTTCTCGATGGTCTTCGTCACCACGATCGTCCACTCGCGCCTCTCCGAAGCCGATGCGGCGGTGGAGGAGGCGGCGATGGACCTCGGGTCGCGCCCCTGGCAGGTGATGAAGGACATCACCCTGCCGATCATCTCGCCCGCGATCGTGTCGGGGTGGCTTTTGGCCTTCACGATCTCGCTCGACGACGTGGTGATCACCAACTTCACCACCGGCCCCGGCACCACGACGTTGCCCATCCTGATCTGGTCGAAGGTGAAGCTGGGGGTCACGCCGGACATCAACGCGCTCGCCACGATCACCGTGCTGATCGTCGGCACAGGCGTGGCCATCGCCGGTTTCGTCCTGAACCGGGCCGAGAAGCGGCGCGACCGCGACGCGCGGATGGCCTACCAGGCGAACCAATGACAGGGACGGAGGACCTGCGCGCGAGCGCCGATCTTCATGCGGCGCTCGGTCAGCCGGGCTCGGGACGGCTGCGCTACGCTGCGGCGATGCATTTCTACGCAAAAGGCCTGATCGCGCCAGAGGTGCTGGAGGTCTATCGCACCTGCTCGCCACAGGACCGGGAAGATCCGGCGGCGCTTCTCGCCGCCCGGGGCCTCACCCTGGATGTGCCGCCGCCCGACGCCCCGGAGCTCGCGATCCGTCTCCTGATCGAGGAGATGGACCGCTACCTTGCCACCCTGCCGGGGCCCGGCGTGGCCGAGGTGCGGAGCCTTATCGCGCGCTGGCGCGACGGGCCGGTCACGACCGCGTCCCCTGCAAACGCTATCGTAGGCGAACACCTCGCGCCGGCACTCGCGGCGCTGACACCGACCCATCCGGCACTGGCCGCCGCGATCCGTGCCGCCGCGCCGCACCTCTCCTGGGTCACCTATGATTCCTACCCGCCCGAGGAGATCGGGCCGTCCTTCCGGCAGGGACATGCCTTCGCCTCGCTGATCGGCGAGGGCGCGGCGATCAAAGCCGATGACTTCGACCTCGGCCTCTTTCTCATCGCGCCGCATGTGCTCTATCGCGACCACGCCCATCCGGCGCCCGAACTTTATGCGCCGCTGACCGGCCCGCACGGCTGGCGTTTCGGCCCCGGCGCGCCGCTGACCGTGAAAGGACCGCACGAGCCGGTCTGGAACCTCCCCGAAGCACCGCATCTGACCAAGGTGGGCCCCACCCCCTTCCTCTGTGTCTTCGGCTGGACAAGGGACACGAAACATCCCGCACACGTCATCCCGGCAGCAGACTGGGCGGAACTCGAGGCGATGCGGATCGAAGGATGAACGATGGAACCGGTGGCAGGCGAACACTACCACGCGCAGATGATCGCGATGCTGGCGGCGATTTGGGGCGAAGGCTTCCTTTCGCCCGGAGGGCCGGAGGAGGTCGGGCGGCTCGTCGCCGGCTCCGACTTCGCCGGCCAGTCGGTGCTGGACATCGGCTGCGGCGCGGGCGGGATCGACATTGCGCTCGTGCGGAACCACGGCGCCGGCTACGTCTGCGGCATCGACGTGGAGGATACCGTGCTCGCGCATGCCCGCGCACTGATCGCGCGTGAGGGTCTCGGGCACCGGATCGGCTGCCTCAAGGTGTCGCCGGGCCCGCTGCCGTTCCCGCCCGCGACCTTCGACATCGTCTTTTCCAAGGACTCCATAGTCCACATCCCCGACAAGGCCGCCCTCATGGCCGAGGTGTTCCGGGTCCTCAAACCCGGCGGCCGCTTCGTCGCCTCCGACTGGCTCATCGGCGTGGACGGCGCGCCGTCGCCTGAGATGGCTGCCTATATCGCGGCCGAAGGGCTCGACTTCGGCATGGCGTCTCCCGGCCGCTACCGCGAGGCGATGGAGCGGGCCGGATTCGACCAGATCGAGGTCATCAGCCGCAACGCCTGGTATCGTCAGCAGGCGCGCGTCGAACTCGAACGGCTCAAGGGGCCGGTGGGCGCGGCCGCGGCAAAGACCGTCGGACAGGCGTTCGTGGACGAAAACATCGGTATCTGGAGCCGGATGATCCCGGTGCTTGATTCGGGCGAACACTGCCCCACGCATCTCAAGGCGCGGAAACCGGACTGAGCGGCCCTCCCCGGTTCGCCCATGTCGACGAAACTTGAATGGACAGGGTCCCGCCCGGCCCCTAGCATCCATCACGTCATCCCCAAGGAGGGTTCCATGCCACTTCCCCTCGCGCCCCTTGCCGGCGTCGCCATCCGTTACGGCGCGATTGCGCTCGTGGCCTATGGCGTGAAGCGCGCCCTTCGCCCCGGCCGCGTCGACCAGCGGGCCGAGGACGCCCTCGATGACATGGACGAGGGGCTCGGCCTGCATCGCCCGGCAGACCGTGGCCAGACCAACACGGCCGCACGCTTCCGCCGGGTGTTCCGCTTCGGCGAGACGGCGATCGAGATCGACGCCGCCGCGCTCGGTCGCCTGCGCATCCGTAGGATCTGAAGGGCACATGCGTCTGTATCACTCCCCGACCACGCCCTTCGGGCGCAAGGTGATGGTCCTCCTCGTTGAAACCGGGCAGGCCGGGGAAGTGGAGGTCGTCTCCACTTCCGGCACGCCCATCGACCCCGGCACCCAGCCGCTCGATGTGAACCCCCTGGGAAAGATCCCGGCGCTCGCGCTCGACGACGGCACCGCTCTTTACGACAGCCGGGTGATATGCCGCTATCTCGACGACCGGGCCAGAGCGGGCCTCTATCCGGAATCGCCGCGTCTCTGGCGCACGCTGACGCTGGAGGCCACGGCGGACGGCATTCTCGAAGCCGCCGTCCTCATGGTCTACGAGGGACGCCTGCGACCCGAGGAAATCCGCTTCGCCCCGTGGGTCGAGGGCCAGTGGGCCAAGATCGCCCGCGCGCTCGACCTGATGGAATCACGGTGGCAGGATCACCTCTCCGGACCGCTCGACATGGGTCAGATCGCGCTCGGCTGCGCGCTCTCCTACCTCGATTTCCGCCACGCCGCGCGCAACTGGCGCCAGGGCCATCCCCGCCTCGCCGAATGGCACGCGGGACTCGCGGCCCGCGACAGCATGAAGGCGACCGAGCCAGCGGGTTGAAGTGACGCTGTCGCTCGCGCCTTTCCTCACGGTCTGGGCGGTGCTGGCGATGAACATCGCCTCGCCGGGGCCGAACGTGCTCAATACAATCACCTCGGCAATGGGCTCTGGCCGCCAAGCGGGGCTCGCCTCCGCCGCGGGGGTCGCGCTCGGCATCGGATTTTGGTGCCTTGCGATGACGCTGGGCATGGCCGGTCTGTTCCAGGCCGTGCCGGTGGCACGCAAGGCGCTGACGGTTCTGGCCATCGGCCTCCTCCTGTGGTTTGCCAGCCGGTACCTGCGCACGGCCTGGACTGGCTGGCACCATGGCGCGGACCGCGTGGCGGGGCGCGCAGGACTCGCCCCTCGTGCGTCGTTTCTGCGCTCGCTTGCGGTCAACGCAACGAATCCAAAGGCGCTGACAACCTGGGTCTTGATCCTGTCGCTTTTTCCGGTGGCGGAGGCCCGCGCCGGCGACATCGCCGTTCTCGGCCTTGGCGCGGCCGCGCTCGCCTTTTCGATCCACGCGGTCTACGCGTTGGCCTTCTCCACCGCCCCCGCCGCCCGCATCTGGTCGCGCCTTTCCCCGGCGATCTCGGCCGGGGTCGGGCTCTTCTTCATCGCCTTCGCGGCAAAACTCATGGCCGACCTCGCCGCCTGACGCGGCGACGACACAGTGCCCTGCCAAGGCCCCAATGCGCCCGTTTGTCCGCTGGACGACCCCGCCATTGGCGGCTAATAACCGCCTCTGAAGGCTGCGGGCGACTGCGGCCCCGTTTTCGCAGGCCGTGCTTCGGCCAGAGAAAGGGAGAAAGGCACGTGTCCCACGCAGAAGATCACGCAGGCAGCCGGAGGGATTTCCTCTACTATGCGACGGCCGGGGCCGGCACTGTCGCCACCGGCGCCGCCGTCTGGACGCTGGTCGATCAGATGAACCCCTCGGCCGATGTTCAGGCACTTTCGTCGATCTTCGTCGATATATCGGGCGTCGAGGTCGGGACGCAGCTGACCGTCAAATGGCGCGGCAAGCCGGTCTTCATCCGCCGCCGCACGCAGGAAGAAATCGACGCCGCCCGGGCTGTCTCGCTTGACGATCCGACGATCGTGGACCGCAACTCGGAGAACGCCAACAAGCCGGGCACCGATGCCGCCGACGAGAACCGCGCGCTCGACGAAGCGGGCGAGTGGCTGGTGATGATGGGCGTCTGCACGCACCTCGGTTGTGTGCCGCTCGGCAACGGGGCGGGCGATTTCGGCGGCTGGTTCTGCCCCTGCCATGGCTCGCACTACGATACCTCGGGCCGCATCCGCAAAGGTCCGGCGCCGCGCAACCTCGACATTCCGATCGTCGCCTTCACCGACGACACCACGATCAAACTCGGCTGAGGGGGCTGATCCATGTCCGGTATTCCGCACGACCACTACGAGCCGAAGACGGGGTTCGAGCAGTGGCTTCACCGTCGCCTGCCGATCGTCGCGCTT
>NZ_JAYRTX010000117.1:0-8589 GCF_041919395.1 Albidovulum sp. | reverse complement strand
GAGCGCCGCTCCGATCCCGCCGCTGCTGCCGATCACCAGTACCCGCATGACACGCGCTCCTGCTCCGCTGCCCCTGAAACGCAGGAGACGCGCCGTCGGATCACATTTCCGGGCAATTCAGATGGACGTACCGCCCTCGCCGGCCACGCCGCAACTCCACCGGCGGACGCGGTATCCGGGATGCTCCACCTGCCAGCGGGCGATTTCGGCCTGGCCCATGGTTACGCAGGCCATCACGGAGACATCTCGGGCATCGTAAAGCAGCGACACATCGTGGCAGCCGCCGCCACTGGCAAGACACACCGACACCAGAAGTTCGATCATCGCGGAGTCCTCCTTCCGCTCTGCGGCCCCGACCCCGATGGCGACAGGATCACCCAGGGAAGTGAACAGAAGATGGCCGTTCCGCGCAAGTTCCGTGGCGGGGCGCGTCAGACTGCCGCCTCGACGGCTGCGACGATCTCGCCCACCACCGCTGCCAGCAGGCCTTCGTCCTCACATTCCGCCATCACGCGGATCAGGGGTTCCGTGCCGGACTTGCGGATCAGGAGGCGGCCGGAGCTTTGCAGCCGAACTTCGGCTTCGGCAATCGCTTTACGAACATTTTCAGACGAAAGCGGCTCCTTTCCGATTGAATATCTGACATTCTTCAACATCTGCGGGACAATTTCGAACTGATGGACAAGGTCGGAGGCGCGCCTGCCCTCCTCCACCATCGCCGCGAGGAAGTGGAGCGATGCCAGAAGTCCGTCGCCGGTCGTGGCGTAATCCGTCATCACGATGTGGCCGGACTGCTCGCCGCCGAGGTTGAACCCGCCCTCGCGCATCTTCTCGACGACGTAGCGGTCACCGACCGCCGCGCGTTCGAGGCGCAGGCCCCGTGAAGAAAGAAAGCGCTCGAGACCGAGGTTGGACATGACGCTGGCGACGAGCGTGCGGTGGCGCAACCGGTCCTCGGCCGCCCATCGCGCCGCCAGAAGCGCCATGATCTGATCGCCATCGGCCACGCGGCCCTTTTCGTCGATGATCATGACCCGGTCGGCATCGCCATCAAGGCAGATGCCCACATCCGCGCCATGCGCCACGACCGTCTCCGCCGCCAGCCGCGTATCCGTCGAGCCGCATTTCTCGTTGATGTTGAGGCCGTTCGGGCTCACGCCGACGGGAATGATCTCGGCCCCAAGCTCCCACAGCACCTCGGGGGCGGTCTTGTAGGCCGCGCCGTTGGCGCAATCGATCACCACCTTCAACCCTTCGAAACTGCGGCCGGATTGCAGCGTGGACTTCACCCGCTCGGTATAGCGGAAGCGGCCGTCGTCGATCCGCTTGGCGCGGCCGATATTCACCGCCTGGGCGGGCTCAACACCCACATCCACCAGATGCTCGATCTCCAGTTCCGCTTCGTCTGAAAGCTTGAACCCGTCGGGACCAAAGAACTTGATCCCGTTATCGTGGTGGGGATTGTGGCTGGCCGAGATCATCACGCCGACATCGGCGCGGAGCGATGTGGTCAGCATCCCCACCGCGGGCGTCGGCACGGGGCCGAGAAGAAAGACGTTCATGCCGGTCGAGGTGAAACCCGCCGTCAGCGCGTTCTCGAACATGTAGCCCGAGAGGCGCGTATCCTTGCCGATCACCACGCGATGCGCGGCCGAACCGTCACGGCGGAAATATCGCCCCGCCGCCGCCCCCAGGCGCAGCGCCATTTCAGCGGTCATCGGATGGATATTCGCGGTCCCCCGAACGCCGTCGGTGCCGAAAAGCTTCCTGCTCATGGGTCTTCTCCGAACGTCACCGCCTGCCAGAGGCGGAGCGCCTGCTTGGTTTCGACTGTATCATGGACGCGGTGGATCTGCACGCCCTGGGCGACGCCGGCGAGCGTCACGGCGATGGTGCCGGGCCCACGCAGATCGGCCCGGCCCTCCGCCGCGCCGCCGCCATAGGTGCCGATGAAGCGCTTGCGCGAGGCGCCGAGCAGGATCGGCAGCCCGAGTCCGTGAAAGAGCGAGAGCCCGCGCAGGAGCGTCACGTTGTGCGCGGCGGTCTTGCCGAAGCCGATGCCGGGGTCGATGACGATGCGCTCGCGGGCGATGCCCGCGCTCTCGGCCGCCGCGATGCGCGCCACGCACCAGTCGTAGACGTCGAGCAGCACGTTGTCGTAACGCGGGTCGGCCTGCATCGTGGCGGGCGTGCCCTGCGCATGCATCAGGCAGATGGGCGCCTGCCGGGTTGCGACGAGCGGCGCAAGACCGGGATCGTAGGTCAGCGCCGCGACGTCGTTCACCATGTCGGCGCCGGCGTCGAGGGCCGCGAGGGCGACCGCGGCCTTGCGGGTATCGATCGAGACGGGCGTGGGGAGTCCGCCGGCGCGAAACGCCGCGATCACCGGCGCGGTGCGGGCGATTTCGGCCTCGGGGTCGACGTCGGCCGAGCCCGGCCGGGTGCTCTCGCCGCCGATGTCGAGGATGTCGGCCCCGTCCGCAGCCATGGCGCGCGCGCGGGCGAGCGCGTGCTCCGGCGCGAGGAAGCGGCCCCCGTCGGAAAAGCTGTCGGGCGTGACGTTGAGTATCCCCATGAGCCGGGGCCGGTCCAGCGGCAGGCGCGCCAGCGCCGGGCGCGGCGCGGTGAGGCGGGCGAGAAACTCGCCGGGCAGGTCCCGCGCAGCGACGAGGCCCTGCGAGCCGGCGCGGGTCAGATGCTCGGCCCGGTCGAACCAGCACCAGCCCCCGGCAAGGGGCAGCGCGCCGGGCGTGCGGGCGGGATCGGTCATGGCGACAGGGCGGAAGTAGTCCATGCCCGCCTCATGGCGCGGGTCACGCAGGGATGCAAGCGGCGGGCTCAGGCGTAGCGGACCGGCACGCGACAACCCGCCGGGATTGCAACAGCGCCGTGAGCGCCGCCGTGGACGACCAAAGCGTCGGCATCGAGCAGGTCGGCGAGCCAGGCCGCGAGCGCGACTGGCTCCGCCGTGTCGGGCGCGCCGGGCGTGTCGAGGACGAGCTTCGCCGGTGCCCAGACCACGCGCCGTCCGCGTTTCAACGCCCAGTCGAGCTCGGTCCGCGTGGCGACCACCGAAAGCGCCGGGTCCCGCGCGGCGAGCGACCAGGCGGCCTGTTCGAGCGCGAGGAGCGCGACGTGGCGGCGGGCCTCTGAAGTGGCAACCGGCGGCAGTGGCAGGCCCGGCGCCGGTGCCACGACTACGGCGGGCCCCTCGACCCGTGCCGGCAGCACTGGCCGCAGCAGGAGATGCACGGCCGCGCGGGGTCCCTGCCCGGTTTCCCGGGCGGCGGGGGCCGCCGACCGGTCTCGCACGATCTCGACGCCGAGCGCGCCCGGAACCAGGTCGAGCTTCTCGATCCTGAGGAAGACGCGCGCGGCCTGCGGCGCGGCGAGGATGCGCGCGGCGATCCGTTCCGCCAGCGTTTCGAGAAGGTTCAGGCGCTCTGCCGCAAGCTCGGCCGCGATGGCCTCGGTCAGCCGGTCGTAGGAAAGGATCCGGTCCACGTCGTCTTCAGCGCCGGATTCCTGCGCCCCTGCCGGCGCAAGTTCGACGACAACGTTGAAGCGCAGCCTTTGACCATGCCCGCGCTCGTGCTGAAAGGCGCCGATCTCGGCTGTGACGACGTGGTCGCGGAGCGACAGGCGATCGGGCGGGTTCGGGCCTTCCATGGCCCTGGCCCGCGCATCCAGCGCGCCGAAGGCGGGGGATCGGTCGTCGGTCATGCTCGCGCTCCGGCTCGGGTCGGGCCATCATAGCCGGATCGGCCGGGGCCGGAAGGCCACAGACGGCGCAGCAGGCGCCGCCTGCGGCATCAGTTCATCGCGGTCACGATCGGGGCGCGGTAGAAGATGTGGCGGCCGATCTTCGCCGTCTTCTCGAACCGGCGCGACCACGAGGGCCGCACGGCCGGCGTGTGAAAGTAGGTCGCCCCCTCCGTCAGCGCTCGCGGCGCGCCGTCGAGCATCGCCTTCGCGATCTTTCCCGCGCGGATCCAGGCGGCGCGATCGCCGATGCGGTCCGCACGGCCGTCGCAGGTGTAGGAGAACTGGCAACCCCGTCCGTTCGACTGGTTGACCACACCGCAGACCGTCCGCGGAAAACTCGGGTTTTCGACCCGGTTCAGGATCACCTCGGCCACCGCCGCCTGACCGGCGACGCCTTCGCCGCGCGCCTCGAAGTAGAGCGCGGTCGCGAGGCATTCGAAGTCCGCCCCGCCCGTCGCCGCCGGCTGCGACGCAAGCCAGGCTTCGTCGTAGGCGATCTGGCCCCTGGCGGATTTCCCGGCTTTCCTGGTGACGACCGGCGGCGTTACGATCGCCTCAAGGCGATTTCCCGCCACGGCCCCAAGGCCTTCGCGGTCCTGTCCCAGTAGTGCGGTCAGGTTCATCCCGATCGCGGCGCTGGGATCGTTCGACTGGCTTACCGTCATCTCGGCATGCAAGCCTCCGGCGAGGCCTAGGAGCATGACCATGCCCCCGGTCCAGCACTTCAGCACTGACATTTTCCGTTCCCGAATTGCTTCGTCGAGCCACAGCCCCCCAAAGGCAATGACCGGCAGGGCATAACCGAAGCAGGCCGGCACGTCCACCCGCGGGGCGTCGCGGCGGCAGGTCGCCGCCGATCACCCCTATCGTCTCGCTGTGCGCAACAATCGCTTCAGCGGGGCAAAACCGGGCAAAAAGACCTCAATCGCATGAAATCATTTTGCTTTCTTCTCGGAAACCGGATCCGTCAACGCGAAATGCGCGGCCGCAAGTCGCGCCACGGGAACGCGGAATGGCGAACAGGAGACATAATCGAACCCGGATCTGCGACAAAACGCTATGGATGCCGGGTTTCCACCATGTTCGCCGCAGATCGAAAGCGTCACATCATGTCGCGTCTGGCGTCCGCGCGCGCTTCCGATGAGCAACAATTCGCCGACCCCGTCCTCATCCAGGACGTGGAACGGGTCCTCCGGGAAGACACCCTGATTGACGTAATCGCCCATGAAGCGACCGGCATCATCACGCGACAACCCGTAGGTCATCTGGGTCAGATCGTTGGTACCGAAGGAAAGGAAGGCCGCGTGCTGCGCGATCTCGCCCGCGCGGAGCGCGGCCCGCGGCGTCTCGACCATCACGCCCAGACGGTAGGTGAAATCCGCCCCGCTCGCCGTGCGCACAGCCGCGGCGACCGCGTCGACACGGGTCTTGACGAGTTCGACCTCGCGCTTGGCCGAGACGAGCGGGATCATCACCTCGGGCACCACCGACGCGCCGCGCCGGGAGGCCTCGACGGTGGCCTCGAAGATCGCGCGGGCCTGCATCTCGTAGATCTCCGGCACCGTCACGCCGAGCCGGACGCCGCGCATCCCGAGCATCGGGTTGAACTCGGACAGTGCCTCGACCCGGCGGGTCACCTCGCTGAGCGGCCGGTCGAGCGCCTCGGCCAGTTCGCGCATCCCCTCTCGGTCGTGGGGCAGGAATTCATGCAGCGGCGGATCGAAAAGCCGGATGCAGACGGGCAGCCCGGCCATGATGTCGAAAAGCGCGATGAAGTCCGCGCGCTGCATCGGCAAGAGCCGGTCGAGCGCGACCTTCCGGTCCTTCGCCGTGTCGGCGAAGATCATCTCGCGCATGACGGTCAGCCGGTCCTCGTCGAAGAACATGTGTTCGGTCCGGCAAAGGCCGATGCCCTCGGCCTCGAACATGCGCGCGGTGCGGGCGTCGTCAGGCGTGTCCGCGTTGGCGCGCACGCCGATGTCGCGGACGTTGTCGGCCCAGTGCAGGAGCGTCGTGAACCATTCGTCGAGCGCGGGTTCGAGCATCTCGGCAGTCCCGGCGAGCACTTCTCCGTTGGTGCCGTCCACCGTGATGACCTCGCCCTCGCGGAAAGTCCGCCCCGACCGGGTGGTGACGACCCGGTCGCGCAGGTTGAGCGAAAGCTCCGACGCCCCGACGATGCACGGCAGGCCGAGTCCGCGGGCAATGACGGCGGCGTGGCTCGTGATGCCGCCCCGTTCGGTCAGGACCGCGACGGCAGCGTGCATCCCCCGGATGTCCTCGGGCGCGGTCTCGCGCCGGACGAGGATGCAGCGTTCGTCGCGGGCGGCGGCAGCCTGAGCATCGGCCGAAGAGAACACGATCCGGCCCGAGGCAGCGCCCGGGCTCGCGGCGATGCCGCGCGCAACCCGGTCACGCGGCGCGCGCGGGTCCACCTGATAGTGCAGAAGCTCCGACAGCGCACGCGGTTCGACCCTCAGGATAGCCTCGTCGCGGCTGATGATCTTCTCCGTCGCCAGGGTCACCGCGACGCGGACCGAGGCGCGGGACGACCTTTGCACCTTCACGGCATCGATGACCTTGAGCACGCCGTTTTCCAGCGCGAACTCGATCAGCATTTCCTCGCGCAGCCGCTCGCGGCAGGTGCGGCAATGGGCCTGAAGTGCGGCAAAGACCTCGGGCGCGGCTTCCTCGAGCGAGTGCCCGCGGCGGTCCCTCACCAGATAGAGCGTCTCCTCCGCCCTGCGGTTCGCGGGATTGAGGCCGCGGAAGCGCCCGGTCACCTGCGGCGCGCCGGTCACCGGTTCGATAAGCTGGATCGTGCCTGTGCCCGAGAGCCCCGGCCCGACGGCCTGCGCCATTTCCTGCACGACGAGGCCGAGAGCGGCATCGGGCGGCGCGCCCTTCGCCTCGCGCAGGAGACGCGCCGTTGTCCCCTCCCAGGCACGGGCCATCGACCGGAGCACCTCGCCCATCTGCCGGGCAGGCGACTGCGGGAACTCCTCGTCCATCTCGGCTTCATAGGCGGCAAGGGCCGCGGCAAGCGCCTCTGGCGAGGGTTCGGCCGTGAACATGTCGGGGTCGAGCCGCGCGACATGGATGGCATAGGACTGCACAAATCCGAGATAGAGCGCATCTGCGTAGGCCCGGCCGTGCACCTCGGCGATCTCGGCATGTTTCGCGCCGGTCATGCCGACATTCAGGACGGTCGTCGGCCCACCCCAGTGGGGATTGGCCGGCGAGGGCCGGATGGTGACGAGCGCACCGCCGAAGGCGGCAGCAAGCCGCGCCGTGTCCGGCGTCACTCCGGCCGCGATGGCACGCACCGTGTCGGCGGAAAGCGCCACGGTTCTTGGCACCGGCAGGTCAAGCCGGATCAGCCGCTGGAGGCATTTCGCGCGCCAGCCGTGCCGCTCGGCGTCGATCGGCGCCGATGGCGTGATCTCGGTGAATTCTGCGAAAATGCTCTGTTTCTGCACTGCGGCACCGGACTCCTCCGCGGCAGAATACGCGCCGGGCCGAACTTGGCAAGGAAAAGCGCGGTAACGATATGCGTCAGCCGCATGCTTGCACCGTCGCCTCGCTTCGGCCATGACTGGCTGGAACGAAAGGAGTGCGCCATGGCGCTGACGGTCCGCCAACAGGCGAGCTACTGGGGGATCGCGGCGGCGATCCTCTTCGCCCTGCTCTGGGGTCTCGGCAACGTGATCCTGCCCTTCCTCGTGGGCGGCGCCCTGGCCTATTTCCTCGATCCAGTGGCCGACCGTCTGGAACGCATGGGCCTGTCGCGCGTGGTGGCCACGGCCACGATCTCGGCCCTCGCGCTCCTCATCTTCGTGCTTCTGGCGCTTCTGATCGTCCCGATGCTCGTGCGCCAGCTCGTGCAGCTCGTGAACGCCGCGCCAGCGATCTTCGGCGAATTACAGGGCTTCCTGAGCGCGAACTTCCCCTCGATCATGGATCAGGAAAGCGTCCTGCGCGAGACCCTCGCCTCGATCGGCAAGACCATCCAGGCCAGGGGCGGGGAACTTGCGAGCGGGCTGCTGTCGTCGGCGCTGTCGGTGATCAACGCGGTCGTGTTCATCGTCGTCGTGCCGGTGGTGGCGTTCTACCTTCTGCTGGACTGGGACAAGATGGTGGGCAGGATCGATGCGCTCCTGCCGCGTGACCATGCCGAGACCGTCCGCACGATCGCGCGCGACATCGACCGGGTGCTTGCAGGTTTCGTGCGGGGGCAGGTGTCGGTCTGCCTCATCCTCGGCACGTTCTACTCGGTCACGCTGATGCTTGCGGGACTCGACTTCGGCCTGATCGTCGGGGCCATCGCGGGGCTCATTACCTTCATCCCCTATGTCGGCGCGCTGATCGGCGGCGCGCTCGCCATCGGGCTGGCCTTCTTCCAGTTCTGGGGCGACTGGCTCCAGATCGCGCTCATCGCCGGCATCTTCGCAGTGGGTCAGTTCCTCGAAGGCAACATCGTCACGCCAAAGCTTGTCGGCAACTCTGTCGGGCTCCACCCAGTCTGGCTTCTCTTCGCGCTTTCCGCTTTCGGCACGCTCTTCGGGTTTGCCGGGATGCTCGTCGCCGTCCCCGTCGCTGCCGCGCTCGGGGTGCTGGCGCGCTTCGCGATCTCGCAATACCTCGGCAGCCGCCTCTATCGGGGCCTGTCGGGGAGCGATGAGATCTGACATGCCTCGTCAACTCGCCTTCGATCTGCCGGTGCGAACCGCACTGGGACGCGGGGATTTCTTCGTTTCGCCGTCGAATGCGCTGGCCGTCGCGCAAATCGACGGCGGCGGCTGGCCGGAGGGCAAGCTTCTCCTG
>NZ_JAYRTX010000116.1:0-8737 GCF_041919395.1 Albidovulum sp. | reverse complement strand
AGGCGCTCGTGGAGCGCGACATGCTGCTGACCTACGTCAGCGAGGATGACCAGCGCGTCATGCAGGCCACCCGACGGATCGATGCCATCACCGCCCGGATCGCAGAGGAACGCACCAACCTCGGCATCGGCGGCGAAGGTGTGAACATCGCCGATGTCGTCGGCGAGTACGAGGGACTGCGCACCGACCTGGAGTTCGCCGCCGCCGCCTACACGCAGGCGCTGACCAACCTCGCGCTGGCCCGCGCCGAGGGGCGCCGTCAGGCGCGGTATCTCGCGGTCCATATCCCGCCGACGCTGGCAGAGGAATCGCTCTATCCGCAGCGCTGGATGCTGATCGGACTGGCCGCCGCCTTCCTGGCGATGGCCTGGGGCATCGCCATGATCGTCTATTACAACATCCGTGATTCACGCTGACCTGGGCAGGGCGGACGCACGTCGGTAATGATCGAGTTCCACAATGTCGTGAAGCACTACGCGACCCGCGGCGGCGGGCGGAAAGTCCTGCTGGATGGTCTGAGCCTGCGGCTGCCGCACGGAGCCAAGGTCGGCCTGCTCGGGCGCAACGGCGCGGGCAAGAGTTCGCTCATCGGCATGATCGCCGGGACCGTCAAGCTGAACGGCGGCGAGATCCGCCGCGAGGGGACCGTGTCCTGGCCGCTGGGCTTTGCCGGCAGCTTTGCCGTCGATCTGACAGGCACCCAGAACACGCGGTTCGTGGCGCGAATATACGGTGTCGATTCCGACGCTCTCGTCGACTATGTGTCGAACTTCGCCGAGCTGGGCGAGTTCATGCGGATGCCGGTGCGGTCCTATTCGGCGGGGATGCGGGCGCGGCTGGCGTTTGGGCTCTCGATGGGACTCGCGTTCGACTGGTATCTGGTGGACGAGATCACCGCGGTCGGCGATGCGGCATTCCGCAAGAAATCGCTCGCGGTTTTCAACAGCCGGCTCAAGGATTCGGGCCTCATCATGGTGTCCCACGCCAACCCCACATTGCGGGAGTACTGCACGAGCGGGCTCGTGCTCGATGGCGGCCGGGCGCTCTACTTCGACGACATCGAAGAGGCTATCTCCTGCCACGAAGGCAATCTGGCCTGAGTGCGGGCGGGCTGCGCGACCGCTGATGGGCCCGAAGAAATCCCCCCGAGGGCGAGCCCCGGGGGGAGTCGGACGGCCGGGGGAGCGACCGTCGGGACCGCCCGTGACACGCGCCGGCCGACGGGACGGCGGCGAATGGCGATTCCGCAGGGCGGGGTCAGCCTGCCCGGGGTTTGAATCCTTTCCGTGACGGGGTCACGAAGACGGCGCCACCGGGTTCAGCCTCACCGCGAGCGGATCATGCCGACGATGTCCTGGGTCCGGGCGAGGATCGGCCGGGCCAGCGCGTCGGCCCGCTCGGCGCCCTGGCCGAGGATACGGTCGATCTCGGCCGGATCGGCCAGGAGCCGCTTCATCTCGGTCGAGATGGGCGAGAGCGTCGCCACCGCAAGCTCGGCGAGCGCGGGCTTGAAGGCACCGAAGCCGTGCCCGGCGAAGCGTTCGAGCACGGTTTCCGGCGCCTCGCCGGCGAGGGCCGCGTAGATGTTCACGAGGTTGCGCGCCTCCGGCCGGTCCTTCAGTTCGGCGAGCGTCTCGGGCAGGGGTTCCGCATCCGTCCTGGCCTTGCGGATCTTCTGGGCGATGGCATCGGCATCGTCGGTCAGGTTGATCCGGCTCGCGTCCGAGGGATCGGATTTCGACATCTTCTTCGTGCCGTCGCGCAGGGACATGACGCGGGTCGCGGCGCCCTCGATCACCGGCTCGGGCAGGGGGAAGAAATCGACCTTGAAGTCGTGGTTGAACTTGGCCGCGATGTCGCGCGTCAGCTCCACATGCTGCTTCTGGTCCTCGCCCACCGGCACCATCGTGGCGTGGTAGAGGAGGATGTCGGCCGCCATCAGCGCCGGATAGGCGTAAAGCCCCAGGCTCGCCGCCTCGGCGTTCTTGCCGGCCTTGTCCTTGAACTGGGTCATCCGGTTCATCCAGCCAAGCCGGGCGACGCAGTTGAGGATCCAGCCGAGCTCGGCGTGGCCAGGGACCTGGGACTGGTTGAAGAGGATCGAGCGCAGGGGGTCGATGCCCGCGGCGATGAAACCCGCCGCCGCCTCGCGCGTCTGCGCCTTGAGTCGGTCGGGATCCTGCCAGACGGTGATCGCATGGAGATCGACGAGGCAGTAGACTGTCTCGATCCCCTCGTCCTGCTTTTCCACGAAGCGCTTCAGCGCACCGAGGTAATTGCCGAGCGTCAGCCCCCCCGAGGGCTGGATGCCCGAGAATATCCGCGGAGTGAAGCCTGCGTTGGCCGCATCGGTCATGGCCGGTCCTCTGGCTGTCAGCGTCTGGATTTTGTCGTGCCGCTCGCGTATCGCAGGGCGGGAGTCCCGTCAACATGGAGAGCCCTATGCGGCCAGGCTTCGATGAGGCGCCCGTGAACCCGCTGCCCCCCGTGGTATGGCTGATCCTCCTGCCGATCGTGGCGATGGAGGTGGTGCTCAGCGCCGGCTCCCTCGGGCTCGCCGGCGGGCAGGGCGGCATCGGATGGCGGGCGGAGGCCCTGCAGCGCTTCGCGCTGTCGCCGCTGATGCTCGACCAGATGTGGGCAGCGGGGCAGGCAAGCCCTGACTACCTGATGCGCTTCGTCAGCTACGCCTTCGTCCATGGCAACCTGACGCATGCGATCTTCGCCGCGGTCTTCGTCCTCGCGCTCGGCAAGTTCGTGGGCGAAGTCTTCCGCGGCTGGGCGGTCGCGGTCGTCTTCCTCGGCGCGGTGGTCGCCGGGGGGCTGGCCTATTCCGTCGTCCCCGGACTCCGGATCGCGCTCTACGGCGCCTATCCCGGCGCCTATGGCCTCATCGGCGCCTTCACCTTCATCCTCTGGGCGCGGCTCGGGGCGGCCCATGCGCACCGGGGCCGGGCATTCTCTCTGATCGGATTCCTTCTGGGGATCCAGCTTCTCTTCGGCGCGCTCTTCGGCGGCGCGCCCGACTGGATCGCCGATCTGGCGGGGTTCGGGGCGGGATTTCTCCTGTCCTTCCTCGTGGCGCCCGGCGGGCCCTCGCATTTCCTGCGGGTGATCCGTCAGCGCTGACGGGGTGTCCCGCCCCGGAAGTCCGCGAAGCGGAAGGCGCCGAAGCCCCAGGCGGCGGCGCCATAGACGCCGAGGCCGGCGAGGACCAGCGCCGCCAGCGCCCAGTAGCGGTGGCCCTCGGCCGAGAGCTGCTCCGACAGACCCTGGCTCGCCCCCCAGAGCACAAGCCCCATGACCGCCGAGGCGAGGATCACGCGCGGCAGGCGGGTGCGCAGCCGGTCGTCATAGGCCGCCGCCTCGCCCATAGCCCGCGTTCCCCACCAGAGCTGGAGCGTCATCGCCCAGCCGGCGAGCGTGGTGCCAAGGGCGGCCGCGACGAAGCCCATGACCGGGGCGAGGCCGATGGCGAGGGCGGCATTCACAACCATCGACCAGACGGCGAAGCGGAAGGGTGTCGCCGTGTCCTCGCGCGCGAAATAGAGCGGCTGCAGCACTTTCTGCAGCACGAAGGCAGGGAGCCCCGCGCCATAGACGGCCAGCGCGAGCGCGGTCGGGCCGGTGTCCTCCGGGCCGAAGGCGCCGCGTTCATAGAGGACGGAGATCAGCGGCACCGAGATGACGCAGAGCGCCACGCCCGCAGGCACGGTCAGGAAGAGCGCGAACTCCGTCGCGCGGGAATAGGCATAGCGGCTGCCGAAACTGTCGCCCGCCTTCAGCCGGCGCGACAGGTCCGGGAGCAGCACGATGCCGATGGCGATGCCGACGACGCCGAGGGGAAGCTGGTAGAGCCGGTCGGCGTAGGAGAGCCAGGCGATCGCGCCGTCGAAGAAGCTTCCCACCTGGCGGCCGACGAGCAGGTTGATCTGCACCACCCCACCGGCGAGCACGGCCGGGAAGGCGATGGCCAGGAGCCGCCTCAGGTCCGGCGTCATCCGCGGCCGCCTGAGGCGCAGCGGGAAGCCCATCCGCGCCGCCGCGATCCAGACGAGCGCGAGCTGCGCGAGGCCGGTCACGGGTGTCGCCCAGGCCATCGTCAGCCCCATGTCCCAGCCGAGGTGATCGGCCGCGACCATGGCGGCGATGAAGATGAGGTTCAGAAGCACCGGCGCGCCGGCGGCAGCGATGAACCGCCCCCCCGCGTTCAGGAGGCCCGAGAGGAGCGCCGTGAGCGAGATGAAGAGGATGTAGGGAAAGCAGATGCGTCCGAATTCCACCGCCAGAGGCAGCCGCTCGTCGCCCGCGAAGCCCCCCGCCATGGCGAGCACCAGCCATGGCATCGCGACCATGGCGACGACCGAGACGAGAAGGACGACGAAGGCAAGGCCCGACATCGCATCCTCGGCGAAGCCCTTCGGGTCCTCGCCGGCCTCGAGCTTCTTGGAAAAGAGCGGCACGAAGGCAGTGTTGAAGGCGCCCTCGGCAAAGAAGCGGCGGAACATGTTCGGGAGCGTGAAGGCCACGAGGAAGGCCTCCGCCACCGGCCCGGTGCCGAGATAGGCCGCCGTCAGCACGTCGCGCGCGAATCCCGCGACGCGGCTCAGGAGCGTCCAGGCCCCGACCGTCAGGAACCCGCGGATGAGACGGATCGGCTTCATTCCGCGCGCGCCCGCGCCGCCCCTTCGGCGATCGCCTGGCGGAGCTTCCGCTCGAGGCTCTCCTGCTTCGCTTTCGTGTGCAGCTTCAGCCCGAACATGTCCTTGACGTAGAAGGTGTCGACCACCTGTGCGCCGTAGGTCGCGATCACCGCGCTCGCGATGTAGATGTTGTTCGCCGCGAGGGTGCGGGTGAGGTCGTAGAGAAGGCCGGGCCGGTCGCGGGTATCGACCTCGATCATCGTGTAGATCTCCGAGCCTTCGTTGTCGAAGGTTATGTGGGTCGGGAACTGGAACTGGCGCTCGCGCTTCTTGATCCTGTCGCGGTCCTTCAGGGCCTCGCGCGTCACGACCTCGCCCTTCAGGGTCTTCTCGATCATCGACCGGAGACGCGGCAGCCGCTCTTCCTCGTAGGGATGGCCCTCGGCGTCCTGGATCCAGAAGACCGCGGTGGCGTAGCCGTCTTTCGACGTGTAGGTCCGCGCGTCGACGACGTTGGCGCCGACGAGCGCCAGCGCACCCGCCAGCCGCGAGAAGATGCCCGGATGGTCGGCAAGCGCGAAGCAGGCGCGGGTGGCATCATGGTCGGGGTCGGGCTTGATATCGATGCGGATCGCGTCGTCGGGGATGTCGCGCAGGAGATTGGCGAAGACGACGTGGGTTTCGGTCGAAAGCCCCTGCCAGTAGGGATCGTAGTGGCGCGCGACTTCGCGCCGGATGTCCTTGGCCTCCCAGGCGGCCAGCGCCTCGCGCAGCGCGCGCTTGCCCTCGTGCTCGCGCTTGGCGCGGTTCACGGTCTCGAGCCCGCCCTCCAGCGCATGTGCCGTCTCGGCATGGAGCCGGCGCAGAAGCATCGCCTTCCAGTTGTTCCAGGTCGTCGGTCCGACGCCGCGGATGTCGCAGACCGTGAGAACGGTCAGCAGGTCGAGCCGCTTGCGGGTCTTCACCACCTTGGCGAAGTCGCGCACGGTGCGCGGGTCGGAAAGGTCGCGCTTCTGCGCCATGTCCGACATCGTCAGGTGGTAACGGACGAGCCATTCCACCGTCTCGCATTCCTCGGGCGAAAGGCCGAGCCGCGGCGCCACCTTCCGGGCAATCTGCGCGCCGACGATGGAATGATCCTCGGGCCGGCCCTTGCCGATGTCGTGCAGGAGCAGCGCGACGTAGAGCACCTTGCGGTTCACGCCCGATTCGAGGATTGCCGAGGAGACGGGAAGTTCCTCGATCAGTTCCTTGCGCTCGATCTGGGCGAGGGTGGAGATCGTCTGGATCGTGTGCTCGTCCACCGTGTAGTGGTGGTAGACGTTGAACTGCATCATCGCCACGATCGGCTCGAACTCGGGGATGAAGGCCGAGAGCACGCCAAGCTCGTTCATCCGGCGCAGGGAGCGTTCCGGGTTGCCGTGCTTGAGCAGGAGGTCGAGGAAGATGCGCGCCGCCTCCGGGTCCTCACGCATGGCCTCGTCGATCAGCCGGAGGTTCGCCGCGACGAGCCGCATCGCGTCGGGGTGGATCAGATAGCCCGTCCTCAGGCCCTCCTCGAAGATCCGCAGGAGGTTAAGCTTGTCGGCAAGGAACGCCGTCGGGTCGGCGATGTTGAGCCGGCCATTGTCGAGCCGGTAGCCGGGGCGGAGCTTCTTACGCCGCCGGAAAAGTCCCACGAACATCGCCTCGCGCTTGGCATGGCGCGCTTCGAGCGCCGTGAGGAAGACACGGGTCAGCTCGCCCACCTGGGTCGCGTGGCGGAAGTAGTCCTGCATGAAATGCTCGACCGCGCGCCGCCCGCCGGCGTCCAGATAACCCATCCGGGAGGCGACCTCGACCTGGAGGTCGAAGGTCAACTGGTCGTTGGCGCGCCCGGTGATGAGGTGGAGGTGACAGCGCACCGCCCAGAGGAAATCCTCCGCCGCGGCAAAGGTGGCGTATTCCTCGCGCCGGAACAGCCCAACCTCGACAAGGTCGGCCGCCCGGCGGACCCCGTGGATGTACTTGCCGATCCAGTAGAGCGTCTGGAGGTCGCGAAGGCCGCCCTTGCCCTCCTTCACGTTCGGCTCGAGGACGTAGCGCTGGCCACCCTGGCGCTTGTGGCGCTCCGCCCGCTCGGCCAGCTTGGCCTCGATGAACTCCGCCTCCGTGCCCTTGAAGAGCTCCGAGCGGAGCTTGCGCCGCAGGTCATCCGCCAGCGGCTGATGGCCGGTCAGAAAGCGTCGTTCAAGAAGCGCGGTGCGGATCGTGTAATCCTCCCGCCCGAGCCTCAGGCAGTCCTTCACCGTGCGGCTGGCATGGCCCACCTTCAGCTTCAGGTCCCAGAGGATGTAGAGCATCGATTCGATGACGCTCTCGGCCCAGGCCGTGGTCTTCCACGGCGTCAGGAAGAGAAGGTCCACGTCCGAATGCGGCGCCATTTCCGCCCTGCCGTAGCCCCCGACCGCGAGCACGGCGATGCGCTCGCCCTCGGTCGGGCTGGCGAGCGGGTGGAAGAGCCCCGTCGCCATGCGGAAGACGACCTCGACCGTCGCATCCATCAGTGCCGCATAGGCGCGCACGGTCAGCGAGGCCGCGCGCGGGTGGCTGGCGAATTCCGCCGCGATGGCGGCCAGCGCCTCGGCCCGGGCGACGGCCAGCGCCTCGACGATGCGGGCGCGGCGGGCGCGCGCGTCCTCCTCCTTCGCGCAGGCACTCATGAGACCCGTGCAAAATCTGTCGCTGTCGAAGATCGGGTGGCCGCCGATCGCCGCGGGCAAGGTCGTCCGCGACGCGCCGGTATCCGGCCCGGGCTCAGAAGCCCGCGCCGGAGAAGCTTCTTGGGGCAGGATCAATCACGACCACCTGTGCATTCTGGATCTGGGCGACGGCGAGCCCGCGTTCGTTGGTCCCGTCCGGCAGGAGGCGGAAGACGCCGCTGACGCCGGCGAAGCCGGACCCCTGGGTCAGGGCGGCGGCGCTCAGGGCGTCGGCCCGGCCGCTCTTCGCCAGGGCCCCGACAGCGGCGATGCCGTCGTAGGCCAGCGCGGCGATCGGATGCGGCTGTTCGCCATAGGCGGCCGCGAACCGGCTCTGGAACTGCGCCGTCAGCCCCGGATCGGGCAGCGCGAACCAGCCGCCCTGGACGCCCGGCATCGAAAGCGTGCCCGAGGGAATGTCCCAGCGCGTGAGGCCGACGAACTGCGTCGTCTGGCCGCTCAACCCGGCCTCCGGCAGCAACTGCGCCAGCAGCGGCAGCGCGCCGGCCGTGTCGGCGGTGAAGAAGACGGAGGTCGCGCCCGCCGCCCTCGCCTCGGCGGCGATCTGCGGCGCGGCGGCGATCACGCCCTGCTGCGAGAAGGGATAGCTCGCCGTGCCGACGACCGTCGCGCCGGACCGTGCCGCGGCGGTGGAGATCGCCCGGGCGCCAAGGTCGCCCGCGGGGTTCTGGTCGTGCACGACCATGATGCGGCCCTTGCCGGAGCGCGCGGCGTAGCGGACAAGCCGGTTGGCGGTGTTCTGGAACGTGGGACCGAGCACGAAGACGTTGCCCCCGGCGATGTCGGTATTGTTGGAGAACGACAGGACGTTCACGCCGGAAGGCGCCACCGCGACGCCGGCCGCGTTCGCCGCTTCGGCGAAGACCGGTCCGAGGATGATCTTTGCGCCTTCGTCCACGGCCTTCCGCGCCATCGCCGCCGAGGTCCCGGCGTCGGAGCCGGCGTTGTAGACCCTGAGGTCGATCCGGACACCCTGAAGGTCCGCAATGGCGAGATCGGCCGCCTGCTTGAGGTTGCGCGCGAGGACCTCGTCGCCACTGCTTCCCGATCCGCCCGGCAGGATGAGAGCCACGGGAACCGGCGCCCCGGCGTCGATCGCCGGCGCCCGGCCGGAGGGCAAAGGCTCGCAGGCGGCGACGAGGACGGTGGCGGCGAGAAGGGCGACGCGGGCGAGCGCCTTGCGGCGGGTACTCAAAACGGCGAACATGAAACGATCCTCGTGGCTTGGACCTCTGGTCCATTTCGGGGGCAACCGGACGGCGGCGAGACTATGCGCTCCGCCGCGTGAAGTAAACGCAGGAGAGGGGGCCCGGCGGTGACCGGCCGGATGGA
>NZ_JAYRTX010000115.1:0-8780 GCF_041919395.1 Albidovulum sp. | reverse complement strand
ACCATGTGGGCGCCGAGAAGCTCGCCGTTCTTGGCGTCGAAGACGGTCTTGACCATCCCCTCGGGCTCGCCGAGCGCGATCGCCTTGCCGTTGCCGATGAAGGGGAAGCGGCCGACCTTCACCTGGTAGCCTGCCTCCTTCGCCTTCGCCTCCGTCAAACCGACCGAAGCCACCTGCGGATGGCAGTAGGTGCAGCCCGCGATGGAGTTGGGCTTGATCGGATGCGGATGGCCTCCGGCGATCAGTTCGGCCACCATGACGCCCTCGTGGCTCGCCTTGTGGGCAAGCCACGGCGCGCCGGCCACGTCGCCGATGGCATAGAGCCCCTCGACGCCGGTGCGGCAATATTCGTCGGTCACCACATGGGTGCGGTCGACCTTCACGCCGAGCGCCTCAAGCCCAAGACCCTCGACGTTCCCGACGATGCCGACGGCGGAGATGACGGTGTCGAACTCCTGCGTCTCGGTCTTGCCGTCCCGCTCGATATGGGCGGTCACGCCCTTGCCGGGTTTGCGGTCGAGCTTCTTGACCATGGCCTTTTCCATGATCTTCATGCCCTGCTTCACGAACTGCTTCCTGGCGAAGGCCGAGATTTCGGCGTCCTCGACCGGCAGGACGCGGTCCATCACCTCGACCACCGTGGTATCGGCGCCGAGCGTGTTGAAGAAGGAGGCGAATTCGATGCCTATGGCGCCCGAGCCGATCACGAGGAGCCGCGATGGCATCCGCATGGGCTGGAGGGCGTGCTTGTAGGTCCAGACGAGATCGCCGTCGGCCTCGAGCCCCGGCAGTTCGCGCGCCCGCGCCCCGGTGGCGATGACGATGGCCTTCGAGGTCAGCTCCTCGGTTCCCTTGTCGGTCGTTACCGAAACCACGCCCTTCGTCGGCAGCACCGCCTCGCCCATGAAGACCGTGACCTTGTTCTTCTTCATCAGGTGGCCGATCCCGCCCGACAACTGCTTGGCCACGCCGCGGGAGCGTTGCACCACGGCGCCGAGGTCGAAGCCGATGCCCTCGGCCTTGAGCCCGAAGTCCTTGGCGCGGTGCATCAGGTGGAAGACCTCGGCCGACCGCAGAAGCGCCTTCGTCGGGATGCAGCCCCAGTTGAGGCAGATGCCGCCGAGATGCTCGCGCTCGACGATGGCTACGTTCAGCCCCAGTTGCGCACCCCGGATCGCGGCGACATAGCCGCCCGGACCGGCCCCGATCACGATCAAGTCGAAAGCCTTCGCGGTCATGCCGTTCCTCCCTGGCGAAATGTAGTTTAATATTAAACTATTTTCCATCGCCGTGCAATCCACCTCGGCGGACGACTACTCCGCGCCCTTATCCGCCTGAAGTTGCTGCACGATCCGGCCGTACCCGCCCGAATCGAGAAAGGCACGTTCTTCTGCCGTGCTGGAGCGGCCGAGCGCGGCGTTGCGGAAGGGGAAGCGGCCAAAGCGGCGGATTACCTCGGCATGGGCGCGGGCGTGCAGGTGGTATCCGGCGCCATGCTCCGGCATCCGGTCCGCCATGAGCCCGATCGCAAGCTCCTGATCCCCCATGTCCTCGGAATGTTCGAAGGGCATGTAGAAGAAGACCCGCTCGGGCTCCTTCACCGCCAGGTCCCAGCCGTGATCGAGAGCCATTCGCGCGCCCGCCCGGGCGCGGGCGTCGGTGGCGAAGGCGCGCGGGTCGCCGCGGAAGAGGTTGCGCGGAAACTGGTCGGTCAGGACCAGATAGGCGAGCGCTCCGCGCGGCCCGTTCAGCCAGAATTCCCTCTCGCCGCGATCTGCCGCCTCCCAGGCGGGCAGGAAGCGCTCGCGGATCTCGGCGTCGGTCGTGTCATCGGCGGCATACCAGCCGCCCTCGCCGACATCGTGCAACCAGAATGCGAGGATGGCCTCCGGTTCGGACATCGTCCCCTCCCTCTTCGTCACGAGTCCATGGTCGCAGGTTGCCGCCCCGAAGGCCAGCGTCAAGGCGACGGCGTGGCCTCGGATTCTTGCTTGGCCTCCATGACCGCCTCCACGGCGATGGCGCCCGCCGACGGCGACAGCGGCGCGAACCCGCCGGTCTGGCCGCGCAGGGCGACGCGGCGGCGCGTCATGCGCCAGGCACAATAGGCCGCGAGGGCGAAAAACAGCACCGCCATCAGCAGGAAATAGCCATTCGGGCCGACCCACGCCATGATCCGGCCGGTGATCAGCGGCCCGCCGATCGCGCCGAGCCCGTTGATGAAGAGAAGCCCCGCCGAAGCCGCCGCCATGTCCGAGGAGTCGAGAAAGTCGTTGGTATAGGCCACGAGGAGCGAATAGAGCGGGTTCGAGATGCCGCCCATCAGCACGGCGACCGCGATGAGGCTCGCAAATCCGAGATCGAAGACCGTCGCCCAGAGCATGACGACGCCACCTAACGCCGAAAGCCCGAGCACGAGCTGTCGCCGTCCGATCCGGTCGGAGGCCCAGCCGATCGGATACTGGAAGACGAGCCCGCCGACATAGATCGCGGCCACGAAGATCGATATCTCGCGCACGTTCAGCCCCTCGGCCGTGCCCCAGACCGCCGACATGCCAAACTGGGACGCGAAGACACCGCCCAGCAGGAACATCCCGACGCAGCCGAGCGGCGAGGCGCGGTAGAGGGCGCCAAAGCTCAGGCGCTTCGTCGTCTCGAATGCCGGGGCCTGGCTTGCCGTCAGGAGGATCGGCGTGAAGGCGAGCGAGACGAGCACGGACGGGATGACGAATAGGATGTAACCTGAGGGGTCGCCGAAGTTCAGCAGCGCCTGCGCCGCGATGATGCCGATCATCTGCATGATCATGTAGAGCGACAGCGCCTGCCCCCGCGTCTCGTTCGTCGAGGCGTTGTTCAGCCAGCTTTCCGCGGTGATGTAGACGCCCGAGAACGAAAATCCGATCAGCACCCGCATCGCGGCCCAGGCGATCCAGTCGGGCGCGGCGGCATACATGATGAGCACGGCCGAGATCATCGAGCCGAGCGCCGCGAAGACCCGGACATGGCCCACGCGGCGGATCATTTCGGGCGTCATCCGGCTGCCGAAGAGGAAGCCCGCGAAATAGGCGGCCATGACGTAGGACATCTCCGTCGTGGTGAAGCCCTCGATGCCCCCGCGGATGCCGAGCAGCGTGCCCTGCATGCCGTTGCCGAGCATCAGCAGCATCATGCCGAGAAGGAGGGCCCAGGAATTGCGAAGGACGGTCAGCATCAGAGGGTTCTTTCGTTCACACCCTGGCAATCTGGCAGAGTTTCGGGCCCCTGTCAGGCCCCGCCCGGAGCTTCCGCCGCCCTCTCGCCGCGGCCGGGCAGGAGGAGCGAGGCGTCGCCGTAGGAAAAAAAGCGGTAGCCATGGGCGATCGCATGGGCATAGGCCCGCGCGATCCGCTCCTTGCCCATCAGCGCCGAGACGAGCATGAGCAGGGTGGACTTCGGCAGGTGGAAGTTGGTCATCAGTCCATCGGTCACGCGGAACCGGTAACCGGGGTAGATGAAGATCTCGGTCTTGCCGCGCCAGGGCCGGACCCGACCCGAGACTGCCGCCGTCTCGATCAACCGCAGCGCCGTGGTGCCGACGGGAATCACCCGTCCGCCCGCCGCCCGCGTCGCGTTGATCTCGGCCGCGGCGGCTTCGGAGACCTCACCCCATTCGGCGTGCATCCGGTGGGTGGTCACGTCCTCGACCTTCACCGGCAGGAAGGTTCCGGCGCCGACATGAAGCGTGACATGGGTGAAGGCCACGCCGCAGGCGGCGAGGCGGGCGAGGAGGTCCTCGTCGAAATGGAGCGAGGCGGTCGGCGCTGCGACGGCACCCGATCGGCGGGCGAAGACGGTCTGGTAGTCCTCGGCGTCCCGCGCGTCCGGGGCGCGCAGGGCGGCGATGTAGGGCGGCAGCGGCATCTGCCCCGCCTCCGCGAGCGCCGCGTCGAAATCGGTCGCCGCGAGATTGAACGACAGTTCCGCCTGCCCCTCGGCGATCCCTTCGACACGGGCTTGCAGCCGGTCGGAAAACCGGATCGTCTCGCCCTCCTTCAGCTTGCGCAGGGGCTTCGCGAGCGCCGCCCAACGCCCGCCGGATTGCGGCTCCAGGAGGGTCACTTCGATCTTCGCCATGGACGGCCCCTGCGCCGTCATCCGCCGGCGCGTGCCCGAAAGGCGGGCGGGAATGACCCTGGTGTCGTTCAGGACCAGCCGGTCGCCGGGGCCGAGCAGGTCCGGCAGGTCGCTCACATGCAGGTCACGGAGCCGCTCGCCCCCGCCTTCAGCCTCCACGACCAGAAGCCGCGCGGCCGGGCGGGGGCGAACCGGGCGCGTGGCGATGAGCTGATCGGGCAGCTCGAAATCGAAGTCGGACAGCTTCATTGGTCCAGTTTCGGCGGCGCGGCCCGGAAGATGTCGCGGAACATCCCGGGCGTGAGGATCGAAAGCGGGTTGACGGCAACCCGCGGGTCGGCGGCAGGACCGGTCATGCGGTAATTGAAGCCGAAGAGCCCCTCGCGCCGCTTCGAGAAGATCTGGCCGATGCCGTTCAGCATGTAGATGGGCGAAATCGTGCCCTGCAGGTCAAGGACGGCGCCGTCGGCCCGATAGGTGCCGGCGCCCGAGATGCCGAGCGACGGGCCGATGGCCGACCCGTCGCGGATTTCCACCGCGTCGGGCGTCAGCCTGAAATCGCCCGAGACGTCGGAGAAGAGAAGCCCGGGGCCGTTGAGCTGCGCCAGAAGTCCGACGACCGAGATCGCGTCGAGAAGCTCGGCAAGCGCCGGAACCCCCGTGACGCGGAACTGACGGATCGTCAGGGTCCCGTCGTAGTCGCGCGCGGGACCGGACGGGCGCAGCGTGAGGTCGAGCCGCCCGCCGACCCCGCGGGTGAAGACACCCGCCGCGCGGAATGTTTGGCCGGCGTCATCGGACCGGACGCGCACCGCCGTGCGGCCCGACATCGGCACGACCGCACCCTGCACCGGTGCTTCGCCGTTCACGCGACCGGCGAACTCGCCGTTCAGCCCCCCCTTGGTGGTGAACGTGCCGCGGAACCCGGTCAGCGCGATGCCCTCGGTCACTCTCACGCGGTCGAGCGCGACGGTCAGCGGCCCACCACCCGCGGCGCCCTCGCCCGTTCCGAAGGTGGCACTGCGCAGGTCGACCTGCCCGCCGGTGACGCTGATCGCAAGCGGCCGGCCCTTGCCCTGGCCCTTCAGTTCAACCTGGCCCTCGAACCAGCCGCCGACCTTGGCGCGTTCCAGCCGGATCGAGTCGAGTCCGCCGTCAGGGGTCAGTGTCAGCGCGCCCTGCGCCTCCAGCCCTGCGGCCGAAAGAGCCAGCCGGTCGATCCGTGCGGGCTTGTCGAGCGCTCCTTCCACCGTGAAGTCCCCCGTCGTCGCAGGGGGCTTCGTCCAGCCGATCTCGGGAATCCTCAGCGCGAGGCCGGAAAGGTCCGAGGTCAGGCGGAAGGCGGGCGGCGCGTCCGCCGCAAGGTCCAGCGTGAACATGCCCTTGCCCTTCCCGGCGACCGACCCCTTCGGCAGCGCCACGGAGAAGGCTTCGAGCGCGCGCGGCGACAGTTCCATCGTTCCCTCGGCGCGGCTCCTGCCCTTGTCTGCTGGCGCGAAGCCCTGCCGCCAGCGGACATCCATCGGCACGCCCGAAAGCATCGCCGGGCCCCAGATCTCCAACCCCTCGCGATCGGCCCTGAGCTGGAGCCGCCCCGCCGTGAACTCGCGGCCCGGCGCGATGCGATCCGAGGTCACATCGAAAAGCTCCGCCGTCACCTGATAGCCCACGTCCTGCGGTGTAATTTTCGGCGCAAGCGTCAGATCGAGCAGCGTCACCGCCCGCGCCCGCCCCTCGGCGACATCGACCGGCCGGCCAGCCTTCTTCATGAATTCGAACGGCTTCTCGTCGAGAAGCGCGAGTGCGGCGGTAATCGTGCTTTCGGTCTTCAGCGTGAAGCGCGCCGGCGCGGGCTTGATGCGGAGGTCTGGAATCGACATGACCGACCCCGCCACGTCGATGATGCCTCCCTCGGGCGGCGTGACGTGGCCGCGATCCACCACCAGAGTGTAGGTGTAGTTGTCGATCGTGGCATAGCCCGCGCCATCCTCGATCGGCGGAAGCGTCCTGATGACCCGAACCTCGGTATCGCGGAACTCCCAGCCGAGGTGGAAGTGGGGCTCGGCCCCGGGCGACAGGCGGAAGGCCGCGTTCACGTCGAAAAGCTCGCTCGTCGCCACGTTCTCCTGCAACCAGGCGCGGGTCTTCGGCACCGCCGCCACCGGCCAGAGTGCGAGAAGCCGGTCGCTCGTGATCGCGTCCATGCCGGCGTCAAGCGACGCCGCCCAGCCCGCCGGCGCGGCCGCGAACTGGCCACGGGCCGTGATCCTCTGGTCGCCGTCGACGAGGACGAGCTGGCCGAGATCGAGCCGGAACGGATCGAGCGCAAGGCGGAAATCGAGCGCTCCCTGGTTGAACGCGACGGCATCGGCGAAGACGCCTTCCGGATCGGCCTGGAGATCGGTGATGGCGATCTGGCCGACAAGCGCTGTCGGAAAGGCGCCGGCGAAGTCCTTGAGCCAGGCCTTGGCCGAGGCCCGGACTTTCAGCGCCGGGCCGTCGACCACGATGTCGGAGAACCGCAACGCCGCCGCCGCGGGGTCGTAGCTCAGTTCGAACCGGGCGCGGTCGAAGCGCACCGGCTTGGTGCCGGGCGTGGGCTGCAGCGCACCGGCGCCGATCTCCAACGACCCGTCGAGCGCCGCATAGGCGCCGTCGGCAGATATCCCGCTTTGCAGCGCACCCGAGATCGGCGCGTCAAGCGCCCCGAGCCAGGCGAGCGCCGGCGACTGTGCGGCAAGGTCTCGCGCCGAGACATCGGTGACGCGCATCGAAACCGTCGCCTCCGTCGAACCCTTCACCGAGGCAAAGGCGATCTGCGCGCGCCCCCTGGGCTGCCCAGCCTCCTCCAGCGCGAAGCCGAGGTCGATGGAGAGGTCACGCTTGTCCTGGGTGAGCGTGAGCCAGCCGTCTGCCGCCGCCCACACCTTGTCCGAACGGTCGTCACGCAGGGTCAGGTCGAGACCGTCGACGGTGATCGTCTCGATTCCGTTGAGGACGGGGGCCTCGAAGGCGCGGTCGATGACGCCGACGATCTCCGCCGGCTCCAGCGACGTCGAGGCCCCGACGCCCTCTTGCCCCACGGCCACGTCGAGACTGCCGTCGGCAAGCCGTCGGAGCGCGATCTTGGCGCCGGTGATCGAAAGGCTGCGCGGCTCCAGCTTGCCGCGCAGGATCGGCTGCGCCTTCAGCGTCGTCCTGAGGTCCGGAAGCACGGCGATCCGCCGCCCGCCGGGCGCGAGCAGCTCCACCGCCCGCAATCGCACATGCGGCACGAAGGCCCGGTCCACCACGAGGTCCACCCCGCCGACGCGCGCCGAGGCGACGCCGCCGAGGGAGGCATTCGCCCGAGCCTCGACCCGCTCAACCACCCAGCGCGGGGCCGGGATGACCTTTCCCGTCAGTCCGAGCGCGATGTTGACAAGGATCAGCAGCGCGACCAGCGCGACCCCGAACCAGAGGCCGGGGTGGCGGACGTGCTGCGGCGCCACCACCGCCTCGCCCGCCCTGTCCTCGCTCTCGCTCATGACCCTGCCCTGCCTCGCACGCACCCGGCTGCGATCCCGCCTTGCGGCGGGCGCGCGGCCTCCCTTTATCTTTGCCGGGGCCCGAGTAAAACACGGAAAGCCCGCTGGAACGAGAGGATGGCGAAGAGATGCTCAACGAAGGCGATGCCGCACCCGACTTCACCCTGCCCCGCGACGGCGGGACGACCGTGATGCTGTCCGCGCTCGCGCCGCAGAAGGTGGTGATCTATTTCTACCCCAAGGACGACACACCCGGATGCACGACGGAGGCGCTCGACTTTACCCGGCTCGGGCCCGAGTTCGCGGCGGCGGGCGCCGTTGTCGTGGGCGTGTCGAAGGACAGCGTGAAGGCCCACGACAAGTTCTGCCGGAAGCACGCGCTCGGCGTCATCCTCGCATCGGACGAGGAGGGCGACACCTGCGAGCGCTACGGCGTCTGGGGCGAGAAGAGCATGTACGGCAAGACCTACATGGGAATCGAGCGGACGACCTTCCTGATCGACGGCGCCGGCCGGATCGCGCGCATCTGGCCGAAGGTGAAGGTCCCGGGCCACGCGGAGGCGGTGCTCGCCGCGGCCCGCGCGCTGTGACGCTCACGCTTGCGGAGATGGCGGTGGCGGTCCTGACCACCGCCGACGGCCGTGCCAAGACCGCGCTCTCGCACGCCCATGCCGCCGCGTGGCGCACGTCGCGCGAGGCGGGCGCCACGCTGCCCATAGGCCGCGCCGAACCGCCCACACGCCCCGCCCGGCCCACGCGGCCGGAACTTCTGCCCCCCCGCGACGTGCCCCGCCGCCGACCCGGCACGCGGGAAGGGCGCATCGCGCTCCTGCACGCTCTCGCGCATATCGAACTCAACGCGGTGGACCTCCACTGGGACATCGTCGCCCGCTTCGCCCATGTGCCGATGCCGCTCGGCTTCTACGACGACTGGGTGAAGTCTGCGGACGAGGAATCGAAGCATTTCAACCTTCTCTGCGATTGTCTTGAGAGCAGCGGCAGCTTCTACGGCGCCCTGCCCGCCCATGCCTTCATGTGGCGTGCGGCCGAGGACACGGCGCATGACCTCCATGGAAGGCTCGCCGTCGTGCCCATGGTGCTGGAGGCACGCGGGCTCGACGTGACGCCGGGGATGATCGG
>NZ_JAYRTX010000114.1:0-9024 GCF_041919395.1 Albidovulum sp. | reverse complement strand
CCGAGATCCTGCGCAGGTCCACCTTCTGGGTGCGCGACAGCATGAGCAGAAGGTCGAGCGGCCCCTCGAAACCGTCGACATCGACGATCAGCGACTCGGCCGCGAGGCGCTCGGTCACGCTGACCGTATCTTCCTGAAAGCCGTCCGCCTCAGACATCCGCAACGCTTCCTGCCAGCGCCTCAAATTCGGCCGCGAGCCGGTCGGTGTCAATGGCACCCGGCGCACGGCGCGCCGCCAGCGCCGCTTCGGCGCGGGCGGCGGCGGCCGGCAAGAGCCGGCCGGCGGCGGCCACGACGGCCGCCATCTCCCTCCGGCGCCCGTTGCAGTGGAGCGCGACGTCGCACCCCGCCGCGATGGCGCCCGCGGCACGCTCGCCAAGCGAGCCCGAGAGTGCCTCCATCGAGAGGTCGTCGGTCAGGAGAAGCCCGCCGAAGCCGATCCTATCGCGGATCACGCCGATCAGCGCCGGCGAGAGCGTCGCCGGGCGGTCCGGGTCGAAGGCGTCGAACACGACATGGGCGGTCATCGCGACCGGCAGGTCGGCCAGCGCGCGGAAGGGCGCGAAATCCGTTGCCTCAAGTGTCGCGGCATCGGCGGTGGTGCGCGGAAGGTAGAGGTGGCTGTCCACCACCGCCCGGCCGTGCCCCGGCAGGTGCTTCAGCACCGGCAGGACACCGCCCGAAAGCAGCCCGTCGGCCGCGGCCCGCGCGGCTTGCGCCACACTGGCCGGGTCGGTTCCGAAGCAGCGGTTCCGCAGGAAGGGATGGGTATCGGGACCGGCGAGGTCGGCGGAGGGCGCGCAGTCGCCGTCGATTCCCACCGCGCGCAGTTCCGCCGCGATCAGCCGGTAGCGCAGCCAGAGACCCCGTGCCCGCGCGTCCGGTGAAAGCCGCGCGACCTCGTCCAGGGGCGGACGCCATTCGCGCCAGTGCGGCGCGCGCAGGCGCTGCACCCGCCCCCCCTCCTGATCGACGAAGACGGGCGCATCACGGCCGACGGCCGCGCGGAGGTCCGCCGTCAGGCGCCGGAGCTGCTCGGGCGTCTCGACATTGCGGGCGAAGAGGATGAACCCCAGGGGGTCGGCCTCCCGGAAGAAGGCGGCCTCGTCGGCCGTGAGTACCCTTCCTTCGCAGCCAAGGATCGCGGCCGCGGCGGCAAGGGCCATCAGCGCACCGCCGTGGGCACGCACTCCGCACCCTCGGCCTTGAATGCGGCGCAGAAGCGGCGGGCCTCCTCAAGGTCTGCGAAACCCTCGACACGAAGCCGGTAGAAGGTCTCGCCACCGCTGACGGCCGACTCGATCACCCGCCGCTTGCCGTCCATCAGCGCCCCGAACCGGGCCGCCGTCCTGTCCCATTCGAGCCGCGCCTGCGCCTCGTCGGGGTAGGCGCCGATCTGGACGAGCCGGGTGCCCTCGGCCAGCGTGCTGGCGGTCACGTCGAGCGGGCCCGGCGCAGGCGCGCCGAGCGCTTCGGCGACGGCGGCGGCCGCCGCTTCGGCAATCGCGTCGTAGGGCACGGCTTCGCCTCCGGCACTCGCGCCCACGGGCCGCGAGGCCGGGCGCAAGGACTGCGCGACGCCGGGCACGTCGGCGGGGATCGCGTCGACCGACGCCGCCGGCATCGCGGGATCCTCCGTCCCGGCCCCGTCGGCGTCCGCCGCGATCGTGTCGGTCAGGCCATCAGGCAGCGGTTCGGCCGGCGTCAGGGACGCCAGCACCGGTGCCTCCTCGCCCGTGCCGGGCAGGAGCGGCCGGGCCGCGGATTCCGTGGCGTCGGCGGGCGTCATCTCCGGCACCGCAGGCTGGGCCGGTGCCGTGTTCTCGGCCGAGGCAGCGAGCGCGCCCATCGGCTGATCCTCCGCGGTCAGATCGTCGGCCCGCGGCGCAAGCGTCAGGCGGTCCGCCGGGCCGCCGGCGGTGCCGTCGGCGGCGATCTCGTTCACCGCCATGCCCTGATAGGACGCCAGTTCGCCGCCCGGATTCTCGGGGGCCGTCCGCGCGGGACCCTCGAGGGCCTGGATCACCGGCACGCCGCGCACATCGCGGACGGCGAGGTCGTAGGCCCAGACGCCCAGCCCGACGATCAGTGCGACCGAAGTCAGCGCCCCGGCGCCGCGCACCCACGTCTGCCCTTGCGGGCCTCGCAGCGTCGCGGCAGGCCTTTGCCCGGGATGGACACCGAAGGTGCCGAACTCGTCATAGTCAGCGTCCGCCATGCTCTGCCTCGCTCGCGGCGCAGGCCGGTGTTCCGGCTCTGTCCGTCCTTGCCTGTGAGGCCCCGGGGCGGCGGCGCGCCTTCGTCAGCGCATCTCTTCCGCAGGGGTCACGCCAAGGATACCAAGACCGGCGGAAATGACAACGCCTGCGGCCCGCGCCAGCGCGATTTTCGCCTGCGAGACGGCTGTGTCGTCCTGGATGAATCGCAGGGCCGTGTCCTCGTTGCCGCGATTCCAGAGCGCGTGGAGGTCGGAGGCGAGCTCGTAGAGGTAGAAGGCGATGCGGTGCGGCTCCTGCCCGCGCGCGGCGATCTCGACGAGACGCGGCCATTCGGCGACCTTCTTCGCCAGCGAGAATTCCGCCTCGTGCGCGAGAGGCCCGAGGTCCGCGCGGGCGAGCGTGGCATCTGTCGCCACGATCCCCGCCTCGGTCGCCTTGCGGACGACCGAGCAGACGCGGGCATGGGCATACTGCACATAGAAGACCGGGTTGTCCTTCGACTGTTCCAGAACCCTGTCGAAATCGAAGTCGAGCGCCGCGTCGTTCTTGCGCGTCAGCATGACGAAGCGGGTCACGTCTGCGCCCGCCCGGTCCACGACATCGCGGAGGGTGACGAAGGTCCCTGCCCGTTTCGACATCTTGAACGGCTCGCCGTTCTTGAAGAGCTTGACGAGCTGGATGAGCTTCACGTCCAGGGGCACCCGCCCGTTGGAAAGCGCCGAGACCACGGCCTTCAGCCGCTTCACATAGCCACCGTGGTCGGCGCCGAGGATGTCGATCAACTGGTCGAAGCCGCGACTGACCTTGTCCCAGTGATAGGCGATGTCGGGCGCGAAGTAGGTCCAGGACCCGTCGGACTTCTTCACCGGCCGGTCGACGTCGTCGCCATGTGCGGTCGAGCGGAAAAGCGTCTGCTCGCGCTCCTCCCAGTCCTCGGGCAGTTTGCCCTTCGGCGGCTCCAGCGTGCCTTCGTAGATGAGCCCCATGCCGCGCAGGGTTTCGATCGCTTCCTCGATCTTGCCCGAGGCGGTGATCGCCTTTTCCGACGTGAAGACATCCATCTTGACGCCGAGAAGCGCGAGATCCTCGCGGATCATCTGCATCATCGCCGCAGTGGCGAAGTCGCGCACTGGGGCCAGCCAGTCCCCCTCGGGAAGGTTCAGCAGCCGGTCGCCGAATTCCGCCTTCAGGGCCTCGCCCACCGGGATCAGGTAGTCGCCGGGATAGAGACCCTCGGCGATCTCGGGCGAAAGCCCGTGCGCCTCGCGGTAGCGCTCGAAGGCCGACCGGGCGAGCACGTCGACCTGCGCCCCGCCGTCGTTGATGTAGTATTCGCGCGTGACCTCATGGCCCGCGAAATCGAGAAGCGCGGCCAGCGCATCGCCGAAGACCGCTCCGCGCGTGTGGCCGACATGCATGGGCCCGGTGGGGTTGGCCGAGACGAATTCGACGTTGACCTTCACGCCCCGCCCGATGTCCGAGCGGCCGAAATCCCGGCCCTCGGCCAGGGCAGCACGGACGACGGCACGCCAGTTCTCGGGGGAAAGGCGGAGGTTCAGGAACCCCGGCCCCGCCACCTCGGCCGAGACGATGCGCGGGTCGCCGGCCAGCCGCGCGGCCAGCCCTTCGGCGATCGCGCGGGGCGGCTGGCCGGCGGGCTTGGCCAGCACCATCGCGGCGTTCGTCGCCATGTCGCCATGCGCGGCATCGCGCGGCGGCTCGACCGCCACGGCGCCCATGTCGAGCCCGGCAGGCAGCGCGCCCGAAGCCACCATGTCGTCGAGGCTGGCCACGACCAGCGCCCGGATCTCCGCAAAAAGGTTCATCTTCATCTATCCCTGACGTAGGCTCGGCAATGCCAGAGGCCGCCCGCGCCGTCAATGCCGAGGCCTTCAGGCGGCAGGCGCCGCCTCTTCGGTCGCGGCACCCGGCGGCAGCAGGGAAAGCAGGCGGTGTCCCGCCGCCACTTCGGGGTCTTTCTCGCCGCCGAGGAGTTTCAGCGTACCCTTCGGCCCGATCGAGCCCAGAAGCACCGCATCGGGCCGCTTGGCGCGCCAGTCCGCCATCCCGAACGTGTCGCTCAGCTTCGTCGTGCGGAAAGTCCAGCCATCGGCCATGAGGCTGTCGAGATCGTCCCAGGTGCGGCCCTTTGCGAAGGGGCGTCCCCCAAGCTGGGTCGGCAACGCATGGCGCGACTTCTCCGCCTTCGCTCGTCCGATCTGCCAGGTCCGGTCGCGGCCGAATTCCGGTGCGAAGTCAGTGGCGACGAGGGTGTTGTAGGCGTCGTTGTCGGTCGCGGCCAGAAGCGTCTCGTAGCTCAGCAACTCCACCTGATGCTCGGCCGCCTCCGACAGGATGTCGCCGTAGAAGGTGCGGATGCCGAGCGCGCGGGGCCGGATCAGATGGGCGTGGTTCGGGTCCGAGATCAGCACCTCGACGCCGGCCTTCTTCAGCGCCTCGGCCAACCCCGTGGTGAAACGCGAGCCGCCCACCAGCAGCACCCCCGGCGCCTCGGCCGCGCTGAGCCCGAGCCAGCGCGAGAGCGGCGCGAAGGTGAAGCCGTGCAGGACCACCGTGAAGGTGACGAGCGCGAAGGCCAGGGGCGCGACCAGATCGCCGTCCACCACCCCGGCATCGGCAAGACGCGTGCCGAAGAGCCCCGCGACTGCGACCAGCACCACGCCCCTCGGCCCGGTCAGCGCGATCAGCAGCCGTTCGTTGTGCGGCAGATCGGTCCCGACCAAAGACAGAAGCACCGTCAGCGGACGCGCGATCATCACGACGGCCAGAACGAAAACGACCGTGCGCCAACTGAGCTTCTCGACCATCGCGAAATCGAGGGACGCGGCAAGCAGGATGAAGACGCCGGATACCAGCAGGATCGTCGCATGTTCCTTGAACCGGCGCAGTTCGACAAAGCTCGGCAGGTCGGAATTGGCGATGACGAGGCCCATGACGGTGACCGCAAGCAGGCCGCTTTCGTGCAGGACCGTATCGGCCAGCGCGAAGCACGCGATCAGCGCCACGAAGAGGACCGGCACCTTCATGAATTCCGGCACCCGGTTGCGCCAGAAGGCGCGGGAAATGGCAAAGCCCGCCGCCAGCCCGATGATCGCCGCGACGGCGACGCCGAAGGCAACGGTCCAGAGCGCATGGCCAAGCAGTTCCGAGGTGCGCAAAGCCAGCACCACCTCAAGCGCCAGGACCGCCGCCAGCGCGCCGATGGGATCGTTGACGATCGCCTCCCACTGCAGGAGTTGCGCGGGGCGGCGGGCGAGCCGCGCCTGGCGCAGCAGCGGCGCGATGACGGTGGGGCCGGTCACCACCATGATGCCGCCGAAGACGGTCGCGGATTCCCAGCCGAGCCCGGCGCCGTAGCGCAAGGTCAGCGTGGACACAAGCCAGCCGAGCGGCGCGCCGATGACGACCAGCCGCCGCACACCATGCCGCGCGTCGCGCAATTCGTGGAAATCGAGCGTCAGCCCGCCCTCGAACAGGATGACGGCCACGGCCAGCGAGATCAGCGGCCTGGTCAGCGGCCCGATGTCGCGCGCCGGGTCGAAAAGGCCGAGGACCGGCCCGACCAGGATACCCGCCGCCAGCATCAGGACGATGGCCGGAAGCCGCAAACGCCAGGCGAGCCACTGGCTGCCGACGCCCAGCCCCCCCACCACCGCGAAAGCCATGATCGGGCTCATCGCGCCCGAAGTTTCCGCTATCGCCATCGCACTGCCCTATACAGACCGGGTGAGTCCACCATCGACCGTGATGTTGTTCCCGGTCATATAGCCTGCGTCGACCGAGGCAAGGAAGGCCAGCGCGACCTTGTCCGTCATTCCGGACCTCTCGCCTCGGTGCGTTCGAACAGGCGCTCGTGTTCCTGAATGGCGAAGCGGTCGGTCATGCCGGCCACGTAGTCGAGGACGACCCGTGCAAGCTCGGTCCGGTCCCGCGCTCTCGCCACGTCCTCGCGCCACTCCGCCGGCAGGAGCGCGGGGTCGTTGAGGAAGAGCGGGAAAAGCTCGTCGATCATCCGTGTCACCCGCTGGCGTTCCGCCACCACCGAGGGGGCGCGGTACATCCGGGTGAAGAGGAAGGCCTTGATCGCCTTGAGGTTCTGGTAGAGCGGCTTGGAGAAGCGGATGATCGGTCCGTCCATCGCCCGGATCTCAGCCGCCGACTTCGGGCTGGAGGTCTGCAGCCGCGTGCGGGCCACCGCGATCACGTCCTCGACCATGGCGCCGAAGACGCGGCGCAGCGCCTCGTGCCGGCGGCGCGAGGGGTCGAGGCCGGGATGGAGCCGGTCCACCTCGGCGAAGGCCGGACCGGTGACCGGAAGGCCCATCAGGTCGGCCTCTGAAAAGAGTCCGGCGCGCAGCCCGTCGTGGAGGTCGTGGTGGTTGTAGGCGACGTCGTCTGCGATGGCCGCCACCTGCGCCTCGGCCGAGGCGAAGGTCTGGAGATCGAGGTCGAAGCCGTCGTTGAACTCCTTCAGCGCATAGGGCAGCAGCGCGGGGTCGCCCACCGCATGGGAGCCGGAAGCCTTCGGCCCGATCACCGGGCCGTTGTGCTTGGCGATCCCTTCGAGCGTCTCCCAGGTCAGGTTCAACCCGTCGAAGTCGGCGTAATGGCGTTCCAGCTTCGTCACGATGCGGATGGCCTGGGCGTTGTGGTCGAAGCCGCCGTAGGGCGCCATGAGGTCCGCGAGCGCATCCTCGCCGGTGTGGCCGAAGGGCGGATGGCCGAGGTCGTGGGCGAGCGCCACCGCCTCGGCAAGGTCGGTGTTGAGCCCGAGATGGCCGGCGATCGTGCGCGCGACCTGCGCCACCTCGATCGTGTGGGTGAGGCGGGTGCGGTAGTAGTCGCCCTCGTGCTCCACGAAGACCTGGGTCTTGTGCTTCAGCCTGCGGAACGCGCTGGAATGGATGATCCGGTCGCGGTCCCGCTGGAAGGGCGTGCGGAAGGTGGACATCGCTTCGGGGAACTGCCGGCCGCGGCTTTCCTCGGGGTGGCAGGCATAGGGGGCGAGAGTCATCGGGGCCCGTTCTTGTCGCGTCGCTCCCCGGTCATATATGATGAAGCGGACGGAATTGACATAAGGCGCTTGCAGCCATGGACCTGACGCTTCCCCCGAAAGTGACCGACCGCGCCTTCGCGCGGCTGGCGGAGATCAACGCCGCGACCGGGGACGCGAAGGCGCTGCGCGTCGCGGTCGAGGGGGGCGGCTGTTCGGGCTTCCAGTACGACATAAGGTTCGACGAGCCTGCGGCGGACGATCTGGTGATCGAACGCGGCGGGCAGAAGGTGCTGATCGACTCCGTCTCGCTGCCCTTCCTGTCGAACGCCGTCATAGACTTTTCCGAGGAACTGATCGGCGCGCGGTTCGTGATCGACAACCCGAACGCCTCCTCGTCCTGCGGCTGCGGGACCAGCTTTTCGATCTGAACGTCAGCCCGGGGCGACAAGCGTTCCGCAGGCGCAGCCGGAAACGGCACCGCTGCCGCAACTGGCCGAGGCGCCGCAGCATTGCAGCCCGTTGGCCATGGTGCAGCAGCACGTCTGGGCCGTCTCGCAGGCCGGAGGCCGGTCCTGCGCAGGCGCCGGCGCGGGGACAAGCGTGAGGACGAGAAACGCGAATAGCCGGGTCATGTCAGTCATCCTTGCGGATCGCGATGGTGATAGGCCGCGGTGAGCATGAGATAGACGAAGAAGTCGCGCACCAGTGGGCGCTGTTCCTCGGGATACTTCAGCAAGAGATCGTAGGTACCTGGAACTCCTTCGTAAAAGAAGGTCCTGAGCGTATCGCGCCAGATGAAGTAGCCGACATGGTCCACGATCTTCCAGAACTTGCCGTCCTGCAGCGACTGCGGGTCGCTGTTCTCGACGAAGGACAGGTTCTGCCAGTCCTTCTGGTAGCTTTCGAAGAGCTGGCCCTTTGCGGCGATCTCGACATAGCCCGCGTCGAGCCGTTCGTAGAAGACGAGGATCGAGGTCGCCTTCGCCGGCACGCCATTCTCGCAACGGGCCTTGAAGACGATCTTGAAGAGCCAGAGTTCGCCCTCCCCGCCCTGCGGCGGTCCGTTCGCCCCGATCGGGATCGGCCGGATGAAATAGGTCGAGAAAAGCATGAAATCGTCCTTGCCCAGCGTCTCGCTTATCTCGGATGCGATGGAAACATCGGCGCCAAGCCGCACCTCGACCAGGCCGCCGGCATTGGCCTTGGCCGAAAAGCCCCCGCCGTATTTCAGGATGCCGACGTCCTTCAGTTCCACCCCGCAGCGCTTGGTGACGGAGAGACGGGCGTCGGAAAGGCGTGACAGCGTCGCGGCCAGTCCCGACATGCTTTCGCCGAAGCGGCGGTGGAAGGAACCGTCGAGATGGAAGGAGAACACCCGCTTCGCGGAGGCCAGATCGACGATCTTCAGGGGCGCGAGTCCATCGGCATCGGCGCCCGCGGACTGGCGCTTGCCGCAAAGGGTCAGGTAGCTGTCGGCAGGTTGCGTCAGGGTGCCGCCGGGAAGGTAGGCCTTCACCGGGAACGGCTGGCAGACGGCGTCCTTCGCGGCCGCGAGCGCCTCGCCCTCGAGACGCGACCGGATCAGGGGGTCGCGCCTCAGCCCGGCATAGGCCGCGGTGGCCGCCCGCACCGCCGGGTCGCCGGACGGCGCGATGGCATAGCCCCAGAAGGCGGAGATATCGTAGCGGCACCTGCCGTCCGTGCAGAAATCCTCCGCATTCCCCGGACAGGCATCGGCGGCGCGGCAGATCATCGCCTTCGCGTAGGAATCCGCGAAGATGTACGAGG
>NZ_JAYRTX010000113.1:0-9249 GCF_041919395.1 Albidovulum sp. | reverse complement strand
GGGGTCAGGCCACTTTTGTCTCGGGATGGCCGTCCGCGTGTCCGTCGACATTGCGCCGCCGATTGGCAGGGTTCCTGCCGAATCTGCTTTTCGATGGCGGGGAATGCGCTAAAATCGGCTGCGAAAAGAACCCTAACCGGAGGAAGAGCAGAATGCGTTATACAAGGATCATCGTTGCCGTCGCGCTGGTGGGAAGTCTCGCCGGCTGCCTGCAAAACGACGCCGAGCGTGGCGTTGCGGGCGCGGCCGCGGGCGCGGTCATTGCCGACGCGACGGGCAACAGTGCCGTCACGGGGGCCATCATCGGCGCAGGCGCAGGCGTCTTCTGCGACGACGCGGGCATCTGCAACTGACACCCTGACGGCGGCCCTATCGCGGCCGCAAGTGTCTTGCATCAGGGCCATCGGGGCTGTGCGCCCCGGTGGCCCTTTGTGTTTTCGCGGCCGGGGAACCCCGGCACGGCCTGAGAAGGGGACGACATGTTCAAGAAGATCCTGATCGCCAACCGGGGCGAGATCGCCTGCCGGGTCATCAAGTCGGCCCGCAAGATGGGCATCAAGTCCGTCGCCGTGTATTCCGACGCCGACCGCAACGCGCTGCATGTGAGCATGGCGGACGAGGCGGTGCACATCGGTCCGCCGCCCGCTGCGCAATCCTACATCGTGATCGACAGGATCATGGAGGCCATCCGCAAGACGGGAGCCGAGGCGGTGCATCCGGGCTATGGTTTCCTCAGCGAAAACATGAAGTTCGCCGAAGCGCTGGAGAAGGAGGGCGTGGTCTTCGTCGGCCCGCCTTCACCCGCGATCGAGGCGATGGGCGACAAGATCACATCGAAGAAGATCGCGATGGAGGCGGGCGTTTCCACCGTGCCGGGTTACATGGGCCTGATCGCCGACGCCGAAGAGGCGGTGAAGATCAGCCGCGAGATCGGCTATCCGGTGATGATCAAGGCCAGCGCCGGCGGCGGCGGCAAGGGGATGCGGATCGCCTGGAATGACGAGGATGCGCGCGACGGCTTCCAGTCCTCGAAGAACGAGGCGGCGGCGTCCTTCGGCGACGACCGCATCTTCATCGAGAAGTTCGTGACCCAGCCGCGCCATATCGAGATTCAGGTGCTCGCCGACAAGCATGGCAACTGCGTCTATCTGCACGAGCGCGAATGTTCGATCCAGCGGCGGAACCAGAAGGTGATCGAGGAAGCGCCGTCGCCCTTCCTCGACGCGAAGACCCGCAAGGCGATGGGCGAGCAGGCCTGCGCCCTGGCGAAGGCGGTCGGCTATACTTCGGCGGGCACGGTAGAGTTCATCGTCGATGGCAACAGGAACTTCTACTTCCTTGAAATGAATACCCGTTTGCAGGTCGAGCACCCGGTGACGGAGCTCATCACCGGGGTCGATCTGGTCGAACAGATGATCCGCGTGGCCGGAGGCGAAAAGCTGCCCTTCAGTCAGTCCGACCTGAAGATCAACGGCTGGGCGATGGAAAGCCGGCTCTACGCCGAGGACCCCTACCGGGGCTTCCTGCCCTCCATCGGTCGGCTCTCGCGCTACCGCCCGCCGGTCGAGGTGGCGACCGCCACCGGCGTCGTGCGCAACGATACCGGCGTATACGAGGGCGGCGAGATTTCGATGTACTATGATCCGATGATCGCCAAGCTCTGCACCTGGGCGCCGACGCGCGGCGAGGCCATCGAGGGGATGCGCGTCGCGCTCGACACCTTCGAGGTGGAGGGCATCGGCCATAACCTTCCCTTCCTGAGCGCGGTGATGGACCATCCCCGCTTCGTCGAAGGCGCGATCACCACGGCCTTCATCGCCGAGGAATATCCCGAAGGCTTCCAGGGCGTGACCCTGCCCGAGGGCAGCTTGCGCAAGGTGGCGGCGGCCGCGGCGGCGATGAACCGGGTGGCGGAGATACGGCGCACACGGATTACCGGGCGGCTCGGCAACCATGAACGCCACGTCGGCGACGAGTGGGTCGTGAGCCTTCAGGGCGAAGAGATCGCGGTGCGGATCGCTGCCGACCGCGATGGCGCGACGGTGCATTTCGCCGATGGCAGCGCGCATCGCGTGACCTCGGACTGGACTCCGGGCCAGCCGCTTGCCCGCCTCATGGTGGACGGCGATCCGGTCGTGCTGAAGGTCGGCAAGATCCCCGGGGGGTTCCGCATTCGCACCCGCGGCGCCGACCTCAAGGTGCATGTCCGCACGCCCCGCCAGGCCGAACTTGCCCGGTTGATGCCGGAAAAGGCGGCCCCCGACACGTCGCGGTTCCTGCTCTGCCCGATGCCCGGTCTCGTCGTGAAGATCAGCGTCGAGGAGGGGCAGGAGGTTCAGGAAGGCCAGGCGCTCGCCACCGTCGAGGCGATGAAGATGGAAAACATCCTGCGTGCCGAACGGAAGGCCACCGTCAAGCGCGTCGTCGCCGCGGCCGGGGCGAGTCTCAAGGTTGATGACGTGATCCTGGAGTTCGACTGAGAATGCGTGGACCGGCAAGCGCCAGCCGCTATCCCCTCTGGGGGATGCTGGCCGCGCTGGGGGGCTTTCTTGCCCTCCAGGCGGTGGCGGCCTGGCATGCCGGAGTCTTCGAATATCCGCTCGATGACGTCTATATCCACCTCGCCATGGCCGAGAAGATGGCCCAAGGCACCTACGGCGTGAACCTTGGCGAGCCCGCCTCGGCCTCCTCCTCCATCCTCTACCCGTTTCTCCTGCTGCCCTTTCCGGGCACGGAGGCCCAGCGGCTCCTGCCGCTCTTCTGGAACATCCTCGCGGTCGCTGGCGCCGGCTGGGTCTGGGGGCTTGTCGCTGCGGCGGCCGGGCTCGCAGGCGCGGTCGGAATGGTCATCGTCATCGCCGGACCGGTCTTCCTCAACATCTCGGGCGTGGGCTACACGGGAATGGAGGCGGGGCCGCATCTGCTGGCGAGTCTCATCGTCGTGCTCGGCCTCTGGCGGGCACTGAACGGGCAGGGGGCCGCGTGGTGGCTCGTGGCGGCAGCGGTCACCGCGCCTCTCCTTCGCTACGAGGGACTGGCGCTTTCGCTGGCGGCCGCCGCGACGCTCTGGCTCTGGGGGCATCGCAGCGCGGCGGGCCTGATCGCCTGCGGCGCGCTCGGCGCGGTCATCGGCTTCAGCCTCTTCCTCCTCCATCTCGGACTCGACCCGCTGCCGGGCTCGATCCTCGCCAAGACCGGTGGGCTCGATCCGCAGGGCGGTCTCTGGTTCCGCCTGCTGGTCGGTCTCATCGCCAACCTGGTCAAGCCGGCGGGGGCGATCCTCGCGCTTCTCCTCGCTGTCCTGGTTGCCACGGCGGGGGCCATGCCCGCACTCCGGCGCGGACCGGCCGGGGCGATCGCGGCGACCGTGGGAGCGGCCGCGGTCGCGCATCTCTTCTTCGGGCAGGTTGGCTGGATGCATCGGTACGAGCCATATGTCATCGTGAGCCTTCTCGGCGCCTTCCTCCTCGCCGGATCGGCGGCCGGGCCCCGGGCGGCACGGATCGGGCAGGGCGCGGCGCTTGCCACGATGGCGGCTGCCGCCGTCGCCTATGGACCGACACTGTGGGGCGCCTATGTCTGGAACCCGCGGGCGATCCACCTGCAGCAGGCGCAGATGGCGCGGTTCGCGCAGGATTACCTCAAGGAACCGGTCGCTGTGAACGACCTCGGTCGGGTGGCATGGCGCAATCCGGACTACGTCCTCGACATCTGGGGGCTCGGCTCCGCCGAGGCGCGGCGCATCCGCTTCGGTCCCGTGGCGCCCGGGGACGGCTGGGCCGGTCCGCTCGCCGCCGCGCATGGCGTGAAGGCCGCGATGATCTATGACAAGTGGTTTGCCGCCGCCGTCGCGCCGGGCTGGGTGCGGGTGGCGACCCTCTCCGTGACCCGACCCAAGGGCGCGCTCGGAGACTGGAAGGTTGCCATCTATGCCACCGACCGCGCCGAAGCGTCAGAGTTGCGCAACCGCCTTGCGGCGTTTGCGCCGACGCTTCCGGACGAGGCTCTTCTCACCCTGGAGGGCGGAGCATGAACGCGGCGACCGAGATCACAGTCCATCTTGGCGCCCATCGCACCGGCACGACGGCGCTCCAGCGGCTGTTCGGGCGCCACGCGGACCGGCTTGCCGCGGCCGGCATCGGCTTTCTTGGCCCCGCATCGCTCCGGCGCGAGGACGTGGCGGGTGACATGCGCGCCTGGACGACGGCCCGCGCCGCGCGACAGGCCTCCGTGCCCTCGCCGCTGGCGGCGGAATGCGACCGGTTGGTCGCGGCGGGGTGCCCGCATGTCGTCATCAGCGAGGAAAACCTGCCTGGCACTATGGGGCCGAACCTCGCCCGGGCCGAGCTTTACCCGAATGCCGAGGCGCGGCTCGCCGATCTTGCGGCGGCCCTGCCGGCCACGCCTGCACGCGTCTTTCTGACCTTGCGCGATTTCGCGGGCTACTGGCGCTCGGCTCTTGCCCATGGCTTGCTCGCGGGCGACGACCTCGCCTTCGACGGCGGCCGGTTCGCCGCGGCGCCCGGCAATTCCTGGATGCCGTTGCTCCGCGCCATCCGCCGCACCTTCCCCGAGACCCGCATCCTCCTGGCCCGGCACCGGGCAGACCGTAGTTTCGTTCCCGCGCTCGCGGCCGCGATGGTCGGGCCTGGTCCGCTTGCCGGTGTGGCGCGCCCCTGGACGACCGTCAACGCATCGCTGCCGGCCGATGTGCTGGAAAGCCTGCGCCAGATGCCGCGCGGGCCCGAGCGCGCACGGTTGGCGGAGGCCGCGCGGCGCCAGGGTCGGCCGCCGGTGGACCCGTTTTCCGGGGCCCAGACCGCCGCGCTGATGGCGCGGTTCGAACGCGAGTGGGCCGAGATAGCGAAGGGTGCCGTGGGCGGCGTCGAAATCCTCGCGCTGGCCGTACCGGAGGCGGCTCGATGACCCCGCGTCACCCTCCGCTGCGCCCTTCGCGGATTTCCTGCTGGCGAAGCGGGAACTTGTCGATCGCGTGGGTTATCTCGCGCACGCTCCACGGCAGGGGCTTGCGCAGCATCACCTGCCCGTTCTTTTCCAGCAGCACCATCGAGAAGCCGCGTGGACGCAACGACTGGCGCGCTTCGGACGGTACCGCCGGATCGGTATCGGTCAGGATCACCACGTCGCGCTTGATGAGCTCGCCGGGGTCGTCGGCGAGGTACCTGAGCTGCGTCTGGAACGCGGGATCGTTCGGACTGTCGGCGAAGACGACGATCGGGCGCTTGAGCCAGAGGAAATCCGCCAGCGCGACGTCCGCCGCGGCAACCGGCGGCAACGCGGGCCGGGATGTCTCCGCTGCGGCTGGAGCGGCGGCAAGAACCGCGAGGCACAGGGCGGCAACGAACTTCATGGGCACTCCTTTCGTCCAGATATAGGCGGAACGGGCGGAATGCCAAAGACTTACGCCGGGTGAACCTGCGGGGCCCCGGGCAAGAGGAAAGGACAAGGCGATGAGCGAGAAGCTGGCGACGTGGCGGCACCTGGCCGAGAAGGAACTCAAGGGGAAGTCGCCGGACACGCTGACCTGGGCGACGCTGGAAGGCATCCGCGTGAAGCCGCTCTACACCGAGGCCGACACGGCTGGTCTGGCCCACATGGGCTCCGTGCCGGGGTTCGCCCCCTTCACCCGCGGGGTCCGCGCCACGATGTACGCCGGCCGGCCCTGGACGATCCGGCAATATGCGGGTTTCTCCACCGCCGAGGAATCGAACGCCTTCTACCGCAAGAACCTCGCCGCCGGGCAGCAGGGTGTCTCGGTCGCCTTCGACCTTGCGACGCACCGGGGCTACGACAGCGATCACCCGCGCGTCGTCGGCGATGTCGGCAAGGCGGGTGTGGCCATCGACAGCGTCGAGGACATGAAGATCCTCTTCGATGGCATCCCCCTGGATAAGATCAGCGTTTCCATGACGATGAACGGCGCGGTCATTCCGATCCTCGCGAATTTCATCGTCGCGGGCGAGGAACAGGGGGTGGACCCCAGCCTTCTGTCGGGCACCATCCAGAACGACATCCTGAAGGAGTTCATGGTGCGGAACACCTATGTCTATCCGCCCGAACCGAGCATGAGGATCGTCGCCGATATCATTGAATACACGGCGAAAGAAATGCCGAAGTTCAACTCCATCTCGATCTCCGGCTACCACATGCAGGAGGCCGGCGCGAACCTCGTTCAGGAGCTGGCCTATACGCTGGCCGACGGCCGCGAATACGTCCGCGCCGCCATCGCGCGCGGGATGAGTGTCGACGACTTCGCAGGACGGCTCAGCTTCTTCTTCGCCATCGGCATGAACTTCTTCATGGAGGCGGCGAAGCTCCGGGCGGCGCGGCTCCTCTGGCACCGGATCATGGCGGAATTCCACCCGAAGCAGCCGGGTTCGCTGATGCTCAGGACCCATTGCCAGACCTCGGGCGTATCGCTGCAGGAGCAGGACCCCTACAACAACGTCATCCGCACCGCCTACGAGGCGATGGCGGCGGCGCTGGGCGGGACGCAGTCCTTGCACACCAACGCGCTCGACGAGGCGATTGCGCTGCCGACCGAATTCTCGGCCCGGATTGCGCGGAACACCCAGTTGATCTTGCAGGAGGAAACCGGGATCACCCATGTCGTCGACCCGCTCGCCGGTTCCTACTATGTCGAAAGCCTGACGGCGGAACTGGCGGAGAAGGCCTGGGCGCTCATCGAGGAGGTCGAGGCCATGGGCGGCATGACCAAGGCGGTTGCGAGCGGAATGCCGAAGCTCAGGATCGAGGAGTCGGCCGCGAAGCGCCAGGCGATGATCGACCGCGGCGAGGAAGTGGTCGTCGGCGTCAACAAGTACCGCCCGACCAGGGAGGATCACATCGAGATCCTCGATGTCGACAACATGAAGGTGCGCGAGGCGCAGATCGCCCGGCTGGAGCGCATCCGCGCGACCCGCGACGCAGGCCAATGCGACGCGGCGCTGGCCGAACTTGAGCGCCGCGCGCGCGAGGGTGGCAACCTTCTGGAGGCGGCCGTCGCGGCGGCGCGGGCACGGGCGAGCGTGGGAGAGATCAGCATGGCGATGGAAAAGGTGTTCGGCCGTCATCGGGCCGAGGTGAAGACGCTCGCCGGGGTCTACGGCGCGGCCTACGAGGGCGACGAGGGCTTTGCGGCGATCCAGAAGGATGTGGAGGCCTTCGCCGAGGAAGAAGGCCGCCGGCCGCGGATGCTCGTTGTCAAGATGGGCCAGGACGGCCACGACCGCGGCGCCAAGGTCATCGCCACGGCCTTCGCCGACATCGGCTTCGACGTCGATGTGGGGCCGCTCTTCCAGACGCCGGAGGAAGCCGCGCAGGACGCCGTGGACAACGATGTCCACGTCGTCGGCATCTCCTCCCAGGCGGCGGGCCACAAGACGCTGGCGCCAAAGCTGATCGCGGCCTTGAAGGACAAGGGGGCCGGGGACATCATCGTCATCTGCGGCGGTGTCATCCCGCAGCAGGACTACGACTTCCTGAAGACGGCAGGGGTCAAGGCTATCTTCGGGCCGGGCACCAACATCCCGGCCGCGGCGAAGGACATCCTGCGGCTGATCCGGGCCGTGAGGGGGTGATCCGGGCCGTCCGCGCCCCGCCCGCGAGGGCGGGGCGCGCAGTCACTCGGCCGACACGGCCGTGTGGCTCTTTTCTGTGGCGTGGCCCGCCTGCGGCGCCGGTCGCGCGACCCAGCGCAGAACCGCATAGCCGATGATCGCCGAGATGGCCGAGCCGGCCAGCACGCCAAGCCGCACCGCATTCATGTGCGTCTGGTCGTCGAAGCTGAGGCCGCCGATGAAGAGCGACATCGTGAAGCCTATCCCGGCAAGGCAGGCGAGCCCGTAGATGTGCAGCCAGGTCACCCCTTGCGGCAGCCGTGCCCAGCCCATGCGCACGAGGGCCCAGGTCGCCAGGAAGACGCCCGCCTGCTTGCCGACGACAAGCCCGCCCGCAATGCCGAGGGGCAGGGCGGACACGAGGTCCGGCAGCGTCAACCCCTTCAGCACCACCCCCGCGTTGGCGAAGGCGAAGATCGGCACGATGAGGAACAGGACATAGGGAGACAGTCCGTCTTCGAGGGCGTGCAGCGGCGACTTGCCGTACTTGTCCTTCATCGGCACGAAGAAGGCGGTGACGACGCCGGCAAGCGTGGCGTGCACGCCGGACTTCAGAACGAGCACCCAGAGCACGATGCCGAGGATGACGATAGGCGCGATGCGGTGCGCGCCCGCGCGGTTCAGGAAGTAGAGGGCCGCGAGCGGAACGAGCGCCAGAAGGAGGTAGTCGACGTGAAGCTCCTCCGTGTAGAAAAGCGCGATGATGACGATGGCGCCCAGGTCGTCGAGAATTGCGAGCGTCAGCAGGAAGACCTTCAGCGCGGCCGGCACCCTCTTGCCCAGAAGTGCCAGCACACCGACCGCGAAGGCGATGTCGGTCGCCGCCGGAATGGCCCAGCCGCCCCGCGTGACCGGATCTGACCAGTTGAAAGCGAGAAAGACCAGCGCTGGCGCCACCATGCCGCCGACGGCCGCCATGCCCGGCAGGATCACGTCGGAGGGGTTCTTCAGCTTGCCCTCCATCATCTCGCGCTTGAGTTCGAGGCCGATGAGGAAGAAGAACACGGCCATCAGCCCGTCGTTGATCCAGAGGATCAGCGGCTTCGAAAGCCCTTCGCCGTTCAGGAGCACCGAAAACGGCGTCGTGAGCAGGGCGTTGTAGCCATCCGACAGGCCCGAGTTCGCGACGATCAGCGCGAGGAGCGCCGAGAGCATGAGAAGCACGCCGCCGGCGGCGTCGTGGCGGAAGAACTGGTCAATGCTGCGGATGAGGCTCATGGGGTCCCGGGTTTATGAGTGTTTCGCTCAGACTTGGGGTCCGAATGCGCGGAGTCAACCGCAAGGGCCCGTTCTTTCGGCCCTTGCAGCTTTTTCTCCGCAGCCTAGGATGGTCTCGGGGAGTGCGATGAAGGCAGCGTTCGACCATCTGGCGGTATCCGCCGCGTCGCTCGATTACGGCGCACGCGTGGTGGAGGCCGCCTTGGGCATTGGGCTTGAGTCCGGCGGAAAGCACCCTTTCATGGGCACGCACAACCGGCTCCTGAGCCTCGGTCCCGGCGAGTATCTCGAAGTCATCGCCATCGACCCCGAGGCGCCCGGACCGGAGCGCCCGCGATGGTTCCGGCTCGACACCTTCACCGGGCCGCCGCGGCTGACGAACTGGGTCCTG
>NZ_JAYRTX010000112.1:0-9258 GCF_041919395.1 Albidovulum sp. | reverse complement strand
GAGTGCCGTTTCCCGCGCCCGCGCCAGTTCCTGCTCGTAGGCCGCCGAACGGCCGCCGACGACATCGCGGACGGCCGCAAAAAGATCGCGGAAGATGTTGGCGCCGAGGATCGCCTCGCCGGTCACGATTCCGTGGTAGCGGGTGATCTTCTGGCCCTCGACGGAAGGCGTGGTGGTGACGATCATGCCGGTCTTCTCCCAGGGATTCATGGCCTATCCGACGCTGCCTTCGAGGCTGATCGCCACGAGGCTCTGCGCCTCCATGGCGAACTCCATCGGCAGCGCCTGCAAGACCTCGCGGCAGAAGCCGTTGACGACGAGCGCCACCGCCTCCTCCTCGCCCACCCCGCGCGAGCGGCAGTAGAAGAGCTGGTCGTCGTCCACCTTCGAGGTCGTCGCCTCGTGCTCGACGCGGCTCGAATTGTTCTTGACCTCGATGTAGGGCACGGTATGCGCCCCGCACTTGTCGCCGATCAGCAGGCTGTCGCACTGGGTGTAGTTCCGGCTGTTCTTCGCCTTCGGATGCATCGACACCAGACCGCGATAGGTGTTCTGCGCACGACCAGCAGAAATCCCTTTCGAAACAATGCGGGAGCGGGTGTTCTTTCCAAGATGGATCATCTTGGTCCCGGTGTCGGCCTGCTGCAGGTTGTTGGCGATGGCGATGGAATAGAACTCGCCCTGGCTGTCGTCGCCGCGCAGGATGCAGGACGGATACTTCCAGGTGATCGCGGACCCGGTCTCGACCTGCGTCCACATCACCTTCGCCCGGTCGCCCCGGCAGTCGGCGCGCTTGGTGACGAAGTTGTAGATGCCGCCCTTGCCGTCCTCGTCGCCGGGGAACCAGTTCTGGACGGTGGAATATTTCACCTCGGCATCTTCGAGGATCACGATCTCCACCACCGCCGCGTGAAGCTGCGCCACGTCGCGCTTGGGCGCCGTGCAGCCTTCGAGGTAGCTGACATAGCTCCCCTTGTCGGCGATGATCAGCGTGCGCTCGAACTGGCCGGTATTCTCGGCATTGATGCGGAAATAGGTGGACAACTCCATCGGGCAGCGGGTGTTCGGCGGGATGTAGACGAAGGAGCCGTCCGAGAAGACCGCCGAATTGAGCGTCGCGAAGAAGTTGTCGGACTGCGGCACGACCGAGCCGAGGTATTTCTTCACCAGGTCGGGATACTCGCGGATCGCCTCCGAGATCGGGCAGAAGATCACGCCCGCCCTCTTCAGCTCCTCGCGGAAGGTGGTGCCGACGCTGACCGAATCGAAGACAGCGTCCACCGCCACCTTGCGCGCATCGCCCGGCGCCGCCTCGGCCCCCTCGATGCCGGCGAGGACCATCTGCTCCTTCAGCGGGATGCCGAGTTTCTGGTAGGTCGCCAGAAGCTTCGGGTCGACCTCGTCGAGCGACTTCGGCTTTTCCCGCATGCTCTTCGGCCGGGCGTAGTAGTACTGCGACTGGTAGTCGATCTCGGGGTAGTGGAGCATCGCCCAGCGCGGCTCCTCCATCTCCTTCCAGCGCGCGAATGCCTTGAGCCGCCAGTCGGTCATCCAGTCCGGTTCGCCGTTCTTTTCCGAAATCAGCCGGACGATATCCTCGTTCACGCCCAAGGGCGCATATTCCATCTCGATCTCGGTTTCCCAGCCGTACTTGTAGGCGCCCATGCTCTGGACGGTTTCGACCGTTTCCCGGTCCACGCCTTCGCGGATCTCGAGCTCGGCCGTCTCTGTCATCTTTCGCGCCATGATCTTTCCTTATTTGTCAATCCCTTGGCGGCCGCACTTCACGCGGCCCGCGCGGCGAACCGCCTCCGGGCCGCGAGCCATGCCGCGGCAAACCGGTCAATCTCGTCCTCCGTCGTCCTCGGCCCGATCGAGACGCGGATGGCCGAGGCCGCCGCCACATCGTCGAATCCCGTCGCCTTCAGCACCCGGCTCGGCCGCACTTTCCCGCTCGAACAGGCGGACCCGGCCGAGACGGCAAAGCCGGCAAGGTCCATCTGCATCACCTGCGTCTCGCCCTTCCACCCCGGGGTCACGAGGCAGGAGGTATTGGGAAGCCGGGGGCCGCCGCGGCCGACGATCGCCGTCTCCGGCGCCGCCTCCTGTACCCGCGCCTCCAGCCGGTCGCGCAAGCCGGCCACGCCCTCCCAGGCGCCGGCATCCTGGTCCGCCAGCGCCGCCCGCGCCGCCGCGCCGAAGCCCGCGATGCCGGCCACGTTCTCGGTTCCCGACCGCCGCCCCGTCTCCTGCCCGCCGCCGGGCTGCAGGGTCGCGATCTCCAGACCCTCGCGGAGGATCAGCGCCCCCACGCCCTTCGGCCCGCCGATCTTGTGGGCCGAGACGATGGCCATGTCGGCCCCCGACCAGCCGAAGGCGAAGGGCACGCGCCCCACCGCCTGAACCACGTCGAGGAAAAGCCAGTCCGCCCGCCCCGCGCCGCAGGGATAGCCCTCGGCGCCCTTCGCCGGCGGCTCGGTGATCACCCCGGTCTCGCTGTTGGCAAGCCCCATCGCCAGCGTGTGGCCGGAGGCCGCCGCGCCATCCATGCGCCAGTGCGCCAGCAGGCAGTCGTGCGCGGTGTCCTGAACGTAGACGTTGTGCCCCTCGGGCGGCCCCGCAAGGACGCGCGCCGCCTCGGTGGCGCCGCTGGTGAAGATCACCTCGCGGGCCTTGCAGCCCACGAGCGCCGCCACCTCCTCGCGCGCCCGCTCGACCACGGCCTTCGCCGCCCGCCCCTCGGCATGGACCGAGGAGGGGTTGCCCACCACGTCGCAGGCCGCGACCATCGCCGCCCGCGCCTCGGGCCGCAGGGGCGCCGTGGCATTCCAGTCGAGGTAGACCCGGCCGCTCATTCGTCCACCAGCTGGAAAAGCGCCGGCACCGCCGGGCAGGGTTTCAGCGTGTTGCCGATCACGTCGGACAGCCGCGTCTGGTGCAGGAAGACATAGACATGGGCAGAGAGCCCTTCCCAGAGCCGGTTGGTCATCGACTGCGCGCGGCTTCCCGACACGCCGCCGGTCGCGCCGGCCCCGGTGTGCAGCGCGCTGACCGTTTCGTCCACCGCCTCCAGCACCTCGCTCACCCGGATGTCGGCGGGGTCGCGGGCCAGCTTGTAGCCGCCACCCGGCCCGCGCACCGATTCCACCAGCCCGGCACGACGCAGCTTCACGAAAAGCTGTTCGAGATAGGGCAGCGAAAGGTCCTGGCGCTTGGAGATCGCGGCGAGCGAGGTAAGCTGGTCGTCTCCCACCGTCGCCAGATCGGCGAGCGCCACCATCGCATAGCGACCCTTGGTCGAGAGTTTCATGGCCGGTCCACCCGCAAAGACATTGACGCGGGGGGCAAGCGCGCTTAACTCCTTGCCACCCGATTGCCGGCCTTCGCCGGCGTTTAGAACAGTTCTAGGGTGCCTGAGCGAAATCGTCAAGAATGGCTCTGCCAAAATCGACGGCGCGAGGCCCCCGCACGAGAGAAGACAGGCGATGCCCGAAGTGATCTTTGCCGGCCCCGAAGGCCGGCTCGAAGGCCGCTACCACCCGCAGAAACAGCCCGACGCGCCCATCGCCATCATCCTGCACCCGCACCCCCAGTTCGGCGGCACGATGAACAACCGCGTGGTGCACCGGCTCCATTATGCCTTCCACGAGCTCGGCTTCACCGTGCTCAGGTTCAACTTCCGCGGCGTCGGCCGCAGCCAGGGCGAATACGACCAGGGCATCGGCGAGCTGTCCGACGCGGCCTCGGCGCTCGACTATCTGCAGGCGCTCAACCCCAACTCCAAGCACTGCTGGGTCGCGGGCTTCTCCTTCGGCGCCTGGATCGGGATGCAGCTTCTCATGCGCCGGCCGGAGATCACCGGCTTCGTCTCGGTCTCGCCGCCGGCGAACATGTACGACTTTTCCTTCCTCGCCCCCTGCCCCTCCTCGGGACTCATCATCAATGGCACCGCCGACCGGGTGGCGCCGCCGAAGGATACGGCGAACCTCGTCGGCAAGCTGCGCGAACAGAGGGGCATCACCGTCACGCACCAACAGATCGAGGGCGCGGGGCATTTCTTCGAGAACGAGGCGGAGCACATGGTGCCGCTGATCGGCCATGTGCAGGACTACGTCCGCCGCCGGCTCGGCGAACAGACGCGGTGATCCCATGCCCACGACCGAGGAGCTTGGCATCGCGCTCGCCCAGGACGTGCTGAAGGCCGTGGCCGAGACGGGCGACGAATCGATCGTCAACGAAATCAACAAGATCGTCGAGGCCTCCTCCTCGGCGCTGCAGGAAGCCTACATGGCCGCCATCCGCGCCCAGCGGGCGGAGGCCAAGGCGCGCGCCTTCCTCGCCACGAAGCTCCGGCGCGCCCGCGGCGCGGCGGCAGCGGCCGGGGAATGACCCCGCCGGACGCATTCGCCCGCCTCGACGCCCAGGTCGCGTTCCTCCTCGAAGCCGACCGGCTGAAGCAGGTCCTGCGTGCAACGCCGCTCGCCGACGGCTCGCGCCGCGAAAACTCGGGCGAGCATTCCTGGCACCTCGCGCTCCACGCGCTGGTGCTGGCCGACCAGGCCGGCCCCGACGTCTCGATCGACCGGGTCATCCGAATGCTGATCCTGCACGATCTTGTGGAAATCGACGTGGGCGACGTGCCGATCCATTGCGCGAACGGGCAGGCGCACGGGTCCGAGGCGACGCGCGCCGCCGAAACGGCGGCGGCAGACCGGATCTTCGGCCTCCTTCCCCCCGAGATCGGCCGCGACCTCCGCGCGCTCTGGGAGGAGTTCGAAGCAGCCGCGACACCCGACTCGATCTTCGCCAAGGCGCTCGACAGGGTTCAGCCGGTCCTCCTGAACCACGCCGCCGGGGGCGGAAGCTGGGCGGACTACAACGTCACGCTCGATCAGGTCGAAAGCCGCGTCGGCGTCAAGGTCGCGCGCGGCGCGCCGGCGCTCTGGGCCCATGTCCGCGCCCGGATAGCACCCTTCTTCGGCTGAATTTGTCGTTGTTCCCGCGGGCGGGTCTCGGCTAGTCTCGCGCCCGGGTGGGCCTCGGCGGGCGGCGCACGGAGGTCGCATTGGACGGAACTGCACTTCGCCTCGGGCGCGCCGATGGCGCCGGCCGGTCGCCGGCGGCGCGGCTCGACGCCGGGGCCGGCCGCAACGCGGGGCTCGACCTGCTCCGGCTCGCCGCGGCCCTCGTCATCGTGCTCTTTCACGCCAAGGCCCCCGGCGGCGCGCTGATGCCCGCGGCCCTCGGCATCTTTGCCGCGACGCTCGGGCTTCTCGCCATGGCGGGTGCCGACCGGGGCGGCTTCGATTCGCTCGTTCGCCGCCGGGCCGGAAGGCTCCTGCGGCCCTTCCTCCTCTGGGCGGCCGTCTACCTCGGTCTCAGGCTCGCCGATGCCGCCGCGACGCACGAGCCGCTCCTGCCGGCGATCGCCGGATGGTTCCCGCCCGCGGGCACCATGGGGCCGCTCTGGTTCCTGCCCTTCGCCTTCCTGGCCTCGCTTGCGGTTGCCGCCGTGCGCCGCGCCTGGCCGGGGACCGCACGGCCGTCTGTCGCCCTGCCGTTCGCGGCGGTCGGCACCGGCCTCTGGCTCTTCCTCGTCGACCCGGCCAGCCTTGCGCCGGGCATCGAGGTCTTTTTCGGCTACGTGCCGGCGGTCTTCTTCGGCATGGCTCTCGCAGCGGCGGGCGCGGAGCCCTTCTGGCTCGGCCTCACCGCGCTGGCCGCCGCCGTGCTCGGGCTCGCGGCCGAGGCAGGCGGCTTCGCGGGCGGCCAGCAGCTTTACGTCGCCGTGCCCCTGATTGCGGTCGCGCTCCTCAGGCCGGTGTCGGGCACGGCGACCACCCGCCTCGCGGCGGACCTGTCGATGGCGGTCTATCTCCTGCATGTCCTCGTGCTGGCCGTCCTGCTGCGGATCTCGCCCTTCGATCTCGGCTCGATCGCGCTCGGGCTCGCGGGCTTTGCCGGCGCGGCGGCAATCGGGCTCGTGCTGCTGCCGACGCCGCTCGGGCGTTGGCTCTTCTGAACCCGCGGGCAATTTCTGTATACAACCGCATACCATCTTTCCCGGTGCCGCGATTTCCGCTATGACGCGCACCAGCAAGTCAACCGAAGGCGGAGAACCCAAATGTCGAAGATCAAGGTCGCGAATCCCGTCGTCGAGATGGACGGCGACGAGATGACCCGGATCATCTGGGACTTCATCAAGAAGAAGCTGATCCTGCCCTATCTCGACATCGACCTTCTCTACTACGACCTCGGCATCGAGGAGCGCGACCGCACCGACGACCAGGTGACGGTGGACGCGGCGATGAAGACGCGGGAGGTGGGCGTCGCGGTGAAATGCGCGACGATCACCCCCGACGAGGCGCGGGTTGAGGAATTCAAGCTCAAGCAGATGTGGAAGAGCCCCAACGGCACGATCCGCAACATCCTCGGCGGCGTGATCTTCCGCCAGCCGATCATCTGCCGCAACGTGCCCCGCCTCGTGCCGGGCTGGACCAGGCCCATCGTCGTCGGCCGCCACGCCTTCGGCGACCAGTACAAGGCGACCGACTTCCTTTTTCCCGGGAAGGGCAAGCTGACGATGAAATTCACGGGCGAGGACGGCACCGTGATCGAGCGCGAGATATACGACGCGCCGGGCGCTGGCGTCGCCATGGGCATGTACAACCTCGACGCCTCGATCCTCGACTTCGCGCGGGCCTCGCTGAACTATGGCCTGAACCTCGGCTGGCCGGTCTACCTTTCCACCAAGAACACCATCCTCAAGGCCTATGACGGGCGCTTCAAGGACCTCTTCCAGAAGGTCTACGAGGAGGAGTTCGAAGCCGAGTTCAAGAAGAAGGGCATCACCTACGAACACCGGCTGATCGACGACATGGTCGCCTCCGCGCTGAAATGGTCCGGCGGCTATGTCTGGGCCTGCAAGAACTACGACGGCGACGTGCAGTCCGACACCGTGGCGCAGGGCTTCGGATCGCTCGGCCTGATGACCAGCGTCCTGATGACGCCGGACGGCAAGATCGTCGAGGCCGAAGCCGCCCACGGCACGGTCACGCGCCACTACCGCCAGCACCAGCAGGGCAAGGCGACGTCGACCAATTCCATCGCCTCGATCTACGCCTGGACCGGCGGGCTCAAGCACCGCGCCAAGCTCGACGGCAACGCGGCACTCGCCCGCTTCGCCGAGACGCTGGAAAGGGTCTGCGTGCAGACGGTCGAGGACGGCTTCATGACCAAGGACCTCGCCCTCCTCGTCGGACCGGACCAGAAATGGCTGACGACGATGGGCTACCTCGAGAAGGTCGACGAATACCTGAACAAGGCGCTGGCCTGAGCCGGTTTTGCCCCGGATCAGGTCAGGGGCGCGACCCGCCGGGAGGGCACTGCCCTCCCGGACCCTCCCGGGGAATTTCCCCGTGAAGAAGCCCGATCACGGCCTCTGGACCTCCGCTCCGATTTCGCGCATGTCCCCGCCATGACCGATCCGAACCGCCACAGCCTGCTCGAAGACGCCCAGGGGATTGCCTACGGCGCCGGCATGGCGGCTTTCGCCATCACCATCCTCACCCATCTCGGCCTCGTGACGGGCCAGACGGCGGGCCTCGCGGTCCTCATCTCCTACGCCACCGGCTGGGGGTTCGGCCCGGTCTTCTTCGTGGTCAACCTGCCGTTCTACTGGCTCGGCTACCGCCGGATCGGCGCCGTCTTCGTGCTCAAGACCTTCCTCGCCGTCGGCCTCATGTCGGGCCTGGTCATGCTTTTCCCGCGCTGGGTGGATTTCGCCCATCTCGACCCCGTTGTGGGCGCGGTGCTCTTCGGTGCGATCTCGGGCTCGGCGCTGCTCGCGCTCTTCCGTCACGGGGCGAGCCTCGGCGGCGTCGGCATCGTGGCTCTCTATCTTCAGGACAAGACCGGTTTCCGTGCCGGCTGGACGCAACTCCTGGTCGATCTGGTGATCTTCGCCATCGCGCTCGCCCTGCGCGACGCGGTCACGGTGGCCATTTCCGCCCTTGGCGCCCTCGTCGTGAACCTCGTCATCGCGGTGAACCACCGGCGCGACCGCTACGTCGCCACCTGAGCGTCCCGCGCCCCGTCATCGCGGCGGCTGCGGCGGCGCACCGGTCGCCACACGAGCCGCAATCTCGGACAGCCGCGGACCGGCATGGGCGAGAAAGCGGCGGTAGGCCGCGCAGAGGTAGTTGAGCCCCGCCTCGCCGTCGCGCGTGACCGCGAAGCGGTGCTTGGGGCAGCCGCCGTGGCAGGCACGGCGGAACCGGCATTCGCGGCACTGGCGGGGCAGCGATCCGCTCTTCATCGCCCCGAAGGCGCGCTGCGCCGGCGCGGACGCAAGGTCGCCGAGGTCGTCCCGCATCAGGTTGCCCAAGCGGTACTCGGGATAGACGTAGTGATCGCAGGCATAGACGTCGCCGTTGTGTTCGAGCGCGAGTCCCCCGCCGCAGTGCTCCGCGAAGACGCAGAGCGACGCCGGCCCGCCAAGGAGAATGCCGAGCATCACGTCGAAATGCTGGACCGATATCCGCCCCACGTCGCGCCGGTGCCAGAGGTCGAAGACATCGCAGAGAAACTTGCCGTAGGCTGCGGGGCTGACGCTCCAGCGGGTGACGGAGGCGGCGGCATCGGTGTCGATCTGGGGCGGTCCGCTCAGGCGCCCCGAAGCCCCGGACCGCTCCACCACCGGAATGAACTGTAGCCAGGGCACGCCGAGCCCGGCGAGGAAGCGGTAGACCTCCTTCGGCTTGATGACGTTGGCGCTGTGGACCGTGGCGAGGATGTTCGTCTCGACCCCGGAGTCGAGCAGATGGCCGAGACCGCGCAGCACCGCGTCGTGCGTGGGCCGGCCGGCGCGGTCGCGCCGGTAACGGTCATGGAGCGCCTTCGGGCCGTCGAGCGAGAGACCCACGAGGAACCCGTTCGCGGCGAGGAACGCTGCCCAGTCGGCGTCGATCAGGGTTCCGTTCGTCTGCATGGCGTTGCGAATCGTCATGCCGCCCGGCCGATGGGCCGCCTGCACGGCCAGCGCGCGGCGAAAGAAGTCGATGCCGAGCACGGTCGGCTCGCCCCCCTGCCAGTAGAAGGTCACCTCGTTCAGACCCGCCGCGGCCTGGGCAGCGACGTGCGCGCGCGTATAGCGCTCGAGCACCTCGTCCGGCATCCGGAACTTCGCGGTGTCGGGATAGAGACCCGTCTTTTCCGTGTAGTAGCAATAGCTGCAGTCGATGTTGCAGAAGGGTCCCG
>NZ_JAYRTX010000111.1:0-9402 GCF_041919395.1 Albidovulum sp. | reverse complement strand
CGAGCGCCTGCCAGATCTGGCGGGTGAAGGTGGCCACGGACGTCTTGCCGGAGGTTCCGGTGACGGCGACCACGGTTTCCGGCTGGCGGCCGAACCAGAGCGCCGCCGTGTAGGCAAGCACCTGGCGCGGATCTTCCACCACGATCAGCGCGGCGGTCGAGGCGGCGAGTTCGGCCTTCGCTATCTCGGCGCCCTCGCGGTCGGTCAGGATCGCGGCGGCCTCCATCCGCAGCGCGTACTGGATGAACTCGCCCCCGTGCATCCGGGTGCCCGGCAGCGCGGCGAAGAGATGGCCGGGTTTCACCTGCCGGCTGTCGACCGAGAGACCGGTAACGGTCGCCTCCCGCCCGCCCTGGGCGCGCAGGCCCAGTTCGGAGAGCGATCTCACTGTCTCTGCCATGGTCTGCCCCGCTTCCGTCGTCAGTTGGAGACGCGTATTACCCCGGCCTCGGCGACAGGTTCAAGCGCGGGCCTCAGCCCCAGAAGCGGCGCGGCACGGCGGATGATCTCGGCGCCGACCGGCACGGCGGTCCAGCCCGCGGTGCGGCGCGGCTCGGTGCCCGAGGTTTCGACCGGTTCGTCGAGCGAGACCACGAGGACGTATTTCGGGTCAGACATGGGGAAGGCTGCGGCGAAGGTCGCCACCACCTTGTCCTTGTAGTAGCCCCCGCCCGTGGGCTTCGGCTTGTCGGCCGTCCCGGTCTTGCCGCCGACCTCGTAGCCGGGAACATTTCCGAAGGTCGCGGTGCCGCGGACGACCACCTGGCGCAGCAGGTCGCGGATGATCGCCGAGGTCGCTTCGCTGATCACCCGGGGCCCGGGCTCGACCTCGGTCCGTTTCAGGAGCGTGGGCGCGACGCGGGTACCACCGTTGACCATCGTCGCATAGGCCGCCGCGAGGTGCAGCGGGCTCGCCGCGACACCGTGGCCGTAGGACACGGTCAGAGTGGTGATCTCGGGCCATTTCGCAGGCTTCAGCGGCTTCGCGCCCGGTGCCTCCACAAGCTCGACGGGCGTCGGGTCGAAGAGGCCGAGCTTGCCGAGGAACTCCTGCTGGCGGGTGCCGCCGATCATCTGGGCGACATGCGCGGTACCGATGTTCGAGGATTTCACGATCACGTCGGTGACGGACAGTTGCGGACCGTAGTTGTGGAAGTCGCGGATGCGGAACTTGCCCCAGACCATCGGTCCCTTCGTCTCCACCATCGTCTCGGGGGTGACGAGACCAAGGTCGAGCGCCTGGCCGACGGCGAATATCTTGAAGGTCGAGCCGAGTTCGTAGACCCCCTGGACTGCCCGGTTGAACAGCGGATTGTCGGACGGGTCGCCCTTCGTCGCCGGCGCGGGCCGGGTGTTCGGGTCGAAATCCGGCAGCGAGGCCAGGGCGACGATCTCGCCCGTCCTCGCGTCCATGAGGATGGCCGCGGCACCCTTTGCGTTCATCAGCTTCATGCCGCCGGCGAGCACGTCCTCGACCGTGGACTGGATCGTGAGGTCGAGCGAGAGTTGCAAGGGCGCGCCGCCGTTCGCCGGGTCGCGGAGCCAGCGGTCGAAGGTCTTTTCCACGCCCGCTGTGCCCACGACCTCGGCCGAGGAGACGCCCTCGCGCCCGAAGCTCGCGCCGCCGAGGACATGCGCCGCGATCGCGCCATTCGGATAGAGCCGCATCTCGCGCGGGCCGAAGAGGAGACCGGGATCGCCGATCTCGTGCACAAGCTGCATCTGCTCGGGCGATATCTTCTTCTTCAGCCACAGGAACTTGCGGGTGCCGGCGAAATCCCTGGCCAGGCGTTCCGCGTCGAGATCGGGGAAAATCTGCGCCAGTTTCCGCGCACTGCCCGCCGGGTCCACCATCTGCTGCGGTTGGGCATAGAGCGAGTGCGTCACGAGGTTCGTGGCGAGGATGCGCCCCTGGCGGTCCGTGATGTCGGCCCGCTGCGCGATGATCGCCGTTCCCGCGCCCGCCGTTGCCGGCTCCGCCGGATCGGTGGAGGCGAGGACGCCCATCCGGAAACCGACCGCGCCGAACCCGACGATGAAGGCCAGACCGAGGACGAGAAGCCGCCCTTCCGCCCGAACACGCGCGCTGTCGCGCATGGCTTCGTGGCGGATGCGGATGTTCTCGCGCTCGATCACATCGGGGTTCTCGCCCTTGGCGCGGGCCGAGAGGATGCGGGCGAGCGGGCGGAGCGGCGTGCGGATCATGGGGCGTTTCCATTGAGCGCGATCGTGTCGACGGGCTCGGTGATCGGCGGCAGCGCGATCGCCGGATAGCTTACGGCCGCGACCGAGCCGAACTGGCGCGGCTCGAAGGGGAGAAGGCCGAGGCGTTCGAAATTCAGCTCGGCAAGCTCCCGCAGCCGGTCGGGGCGGTTCAGATAGGCCCACTCGGCGTTGAGCACGCTGAGAGCCTCGCGCAACTCGCCGATCTCGGCCTGAAGGCGGCGCACCTCGGCCAGTTCGCCCTGCGTCCGGTAATTCTCCCGGTAGGCCCAGAACCCGAGAGCCATGACCGCGAAGGCCGAAAGGACGAGGAGGAGGCTGCGCATCACCGGTGATCCTTCTGCGCGGGTTTCGGAAGGCCGAGGGCGGCGCGGGGCGCCTCCCCGGCGGGCGCGTCGGTGCGCATCCCGACGCGGAGCTTGGCGGAGCGGGCGCGGGGGTTCGCGGCGATTTCGGCCTCGTCCGGGGCGACGGCGCGGCGCGTGAGCATGCGGAACGCGGGCACCACCTGCGCGCGTTCGGGGGCATGGCGGCTGCCCTGCCCCTCGGCGCCCGAGCGAAGCTGGAAGAACCGTTTCACGATGCGGTCCTCGAGCGAGTGAAACGTGACAACGGCGAGCCGGCCGCCGGGCTTCAGCGCCCGCTCGGCGGCGGCGAGGCCCTCGGCAAGCTGACCGAATTCGTCGTTCACTGCGATGCGGATCGCCTGGAAGCTGCGGGTGGCGGGATGGCTCTGCCCCGGTTTCTGGCGCGGCAGGCAGCGCTCGATGACGGCGGCGAGTTGCAGCGTCCGTGTGAAGGGCCGCGCTGCGACGATGGCGCGGGCGATCCGCCGCGCGGCGCGCTCCTCGCCGTAGTGGAAAAGGATGTCGGCGATCTCGGCCTCGCCGCCGGTGTTCACGAGGTCGGCCGCCGTCGGGCCTTCGTCGCCCATGCGCATGTCGAGGGGGCCGTCCTTCTGGAAGGAAAAGCCCCGCTCGGCCTGGTCGATCTGCATCGATGATACGCCGAGGTCGAGAACGACGCCATCGACCGGCCCGCCGGCGAAGCGCTCGAGGTCGGAAAACGTGCCCTGTGCCAGCGTCAGCCGGTCGCCGTAGCCGCCGGCCCAGCCCTCTGCCATGCGCAAGACGGAAGGATCCCGGTCGATGCCGATGACCCGGTCCGCGCCGGCCTCCAGAAGCCCGCGCGCATAGCCGCCGGCGCCGAAGGTGCCATCGACCCAGAGGCCGGCGACCGGCGCGACGGCCGCGAGAAGCGGGCCGAGAAGAACGGGGACGTGGGGGGCGGGATCGGTCCGGCGGGCGGCGGCAGCGGCCATGGCTCAGCCCTTCGGCGGGAGCGGCGGCAGGAGGCTTCGCGGGTCGAAGTCCTCGGGATACTGGTCGGCGAGCCGCGCGCTGCGGCGGGCAGCCTTCGCCGCGTAGGTCTCGGGGTTCCAGATGCGGAAATAGTCACCGGCCGAGATGAAGAAGGCCTCGCCCTTCAGCCCGATCTTCTCACGCAGCTTCTGCGGGATGGTCAGGCGTCCGTCGTCGTCGATCTGCGCCTCGATCGACTGGCCGTACATCATCTCCTCGACCCGCAGGCGGTCCGGCGAGCCGCGCTGCATCAGCGCGATCTGCTGGTCCATCTCGTGGATGGCCGCCATCGAGAAGACCTCGAGCCAGTCCTGGCTCTCGGGTCCGTAGACGATGACGATGTTGGGGCGGAGCCCTTCGGTCCAGTCGGGGTCGGATACCTCGATCACGCGGCGGAACGGGGCCGGAATGGAGACGCGACCCTTCGCGTCCACCTTGAATGTATCCGATCCTCTGAACCTGCGTGCCAAGGGCCCGCGCTCCTTGCCTGTCCCCTCCCCCGGGTGTCACCGCCGTCAGACCAGGCCCGGAAAGACAACGGCGGATCGGGCTGCTGCCACTGCCCGATCCGCCGCCCTCGTCCCATCACTGGGGTGTCCGACTGCGCTGCCACCTGGGGGGATGTCTGCTCGCGTGCGCGCCGGATCTCTTGGTTCGATGAAAGCGGGTGCCTGTATGAAACCTGACTTTCGCCTTTTGGGTCTTGATGCCCGTTTAAGCCCGTCCTCATCGGTGAGTTAGGGATGCCATGGGATTTTGTGGGAATCAACAGGAAACTGCGCCACCAACTACACAACGGATGGTGTCAGACCCCATCCTGCGACAGGATATTGGATCGCTGGAGATCAGCTTTGTCCAATTGTTGATAATTTTTTGACATCAACAACAACATATTGATGCAATACCGCACCACGCATCAGTTCCATGAATTCCCGGAAAAATAACTTCAACGCAAGAATCCGATCGGAAATCTCGACGGAATCGGCCGGAATCCGGCGCAGTCGCGCCCCGGTGACCCCGCATGATTCGGTTTTCAGGCGAATCTGGCCGCCGCGTCCCACGCATTCCCATGCGGGGACCCGCAGGTCATGCCCGGTACCATGAAATCCCGGAAAGCGACCGTCAGGCCATGCCGTCGGCTATCAGTCGCCGGGCAAGCCGGCCGTAGGCCTCGGCCACCGGCCCCTCCCCGGTGGCGGCCGGCGTTCCGGCGTCGCCCGCGATCCGCACGTCGAGGCTGAGCGGCAGTTCACCGAGGAACGGCACACCGATCGTCGCCGCCTCGGCAGCAACGCCGCCATGGCCGAAGATATGCGCCTCGTGCCCGCAGTTGGGGCAGACATAGCTCGACATGTTCTCGATCAGCCCGAGGACGGGGACCTTCAGCTTCTCGAACATGTTGATCGCGCGGCGCGCGTCGATCAGCGCGACGTCCTGCGGCGTGGAGACGATGAGCGCGCCCGTCACCGGCACCTTCTGGGCGAGCGAGAGTTGGACGTCGCCCGTGCCCGGCGGCAGATCGACGATCAGCACGTCGAGATCGCCCCACTCCACCTGGCCGAGGAGTTGCTGGAGCGCGCCCATCAGCATCGGGCCGCGCCAGATCACCGCCTCCCCCTCCTTCAGCATTAGGCCGATCGACATCATCGTGACGCCATGGGCCCGGAGCGGGATGATCGTCTTGCCGTCAGGCGAGGCGGGGCGCTGCGAGACGCCCATCATCCGGGCCTGCGAGGGCCCATGGATGTCGGCGTCGAGCAGACCGACCTTGCGGCCCGCTCGCGCCAGTGCGACGGCGAGGTTCGACGCCACGGTCGACTTGCCGACGCCGCCCTTGCCCGAGCCCACGGCGAGAATGCGCCGGACCCCCGCGATGGGCTGCGGCCCGGCCTGCGGCGTCGGGTGCCCGCCGATCTTCAGGCTCGGCGCGGGTTTCGCCGCCGGCCCGTGCGCGGTCAGCACGATCGAGGTTCCGGTCACGCCGGGGATCGCCCGCACGGCCGCCTCGGCGGCGTCGCGCAGGCCGGCCAGAGCGCGCGCCTCGGCGGCATCGGCAGCCTCTATGACGAAGCGCACCATGCCCCCCTCCACGTCGAGCGCGCGCACAAGGTCGCGCGACAGGAGCGTGCCGCCGTCCGGCAGAGAGATACGGGAAAGGCAGTCAAGCACCGCGTCGCGCGTCACGCTCATCAGGGGCATCCTCCATTCGATCTGCCCAAGGATTGGACGCTTTGCCGGAAAGAGCAACAGCCCGCGATCATCGTGGCGACCGTCGCGGCAAGTTGCCGCTACGTAACGGAAATTTCATCGGCGGGGTCATGCATTCGCTGCATGGCAGCATTGATCTCTGCGGGTATTGTGCATCCGCAGCATAAGACGCATCTTCTTCCCAACGGCACCGAGATGCGGTGCCACAGATGAGACGAAGGTGACGAAAATGGCTTACGTGAGTGGTGTGCGTGGCGCGAACGGCGGTCTTGCGGACCGTATGGTGGACATGGTGCGCGAGCTTGGCGAGAAGTGGCGGCGCTACGGTGTCTACCGCGAGACTGTCCGTCAACTCAACGTGCTGAGCGATCGCGATCTGGCCGACCTCGGCATCCACCGGTCGGAGATCGTGTCGATCGCGACTGACGCCGCCTACGGCGCCTGACGAGTTTACTTCCTGGGGTCCTCCTCCTCCCTCGGACCCCGGAAATCCGCGGCGGCACCCTCCTCCTCCCTGGTGCCGCCGCGCCAGATCGGGCCGAAAGGCCCATGTAGACGCGACGGACCCGTCTCCTCCTCCCTCGGGTCTGGCGTAGTGAAGTGCGGCGGTGGCCTCCTCCTCCCTGCCACCGCCGCATCTTCACCAACGATCGGCGGCCCCTCCTCCTCCCTCGGGCCGCTGTGTGAAGTCGGCGGCATCCCCTCCTCCTCCCTGGGATGCCGCCGGTCTTCGAACCGGTTTCGCAGGCTCCCCCCTCCTCCCTGGGGCCGCGAAAGACCGAAAGCGGCGTCCCTCCTCCCGGGGCGCCGCTTTTTTCTTGCGTGAGCGAAGGCGGGTCCGGTGCAGGACCAATCCATGCAGCCCGCTTGCTGCCGAGGCGCGCCGGCCCGGGCGCCGGCGGCGGAAGCTCCATCCTCTAGCGAAAGATCAGAAGGGGATGTCGTCCGCACCCCCGGCCGCGACAACATAGCCTGCGACGACATGTTTCGTGCCGGCCTTGTCAAAGGCCACGCGCAGCTTCTCGCCCTCGATCATCTCGACGGTGCCGTAGCCGAACTTCTGGTGGAAGACGCGGTCGCCCGGATCGAAAGCCGGAACCGCATCGAGGTCGATCACGACGTGTCGCGCCTCGCGCGGCTGGCTGACGGGGCGGCTTCCGGCGCGGTCCTGCATCCGCTTCCAGCCGGGCGAGTTGTATACATCGGCGCGCGCGGCGCGGTCCTCGATGTTCGATGCCCCGAAACCCTGCGCAGCGGCCCCGTAGCCGCCGCCGTAGAGGCCGGGCGGGGTCAGGATGTCCACGTGATCGGACGGCAGTTCGTCGATGAAGCGCGAGGGCATCTGGCTTTGCCACTGGCCATAGACGCGGCGGTTGCCGGCGAAGGAGATGGTGCAAAGCTCCTCGGCCCGGGTGATGCCGACATAGGCCAGCCGCCGCTCCTCCTCCAGCCCCTTCAGCCCGCTTTCGTCCATCGACCGCTGCGAGGGGAAAAGCCCGTCCTCCCAGCCGGGCAGGAAGACCACCGGAAACTCCAGCCCCTTGGCGGCATGAAGCGTCATGATGGTGATCTTCTCCTCCGCGTCCTCGCTGTCATTGTCCATGATCAGCGCCACATGCTCGAGGAAGCCCTGCAGGTTGTCGAAGGATTCCAGCGCCTTGACGAGTTCCTTGAGGTTTTCGAGCCGCCCCGGCGCCTCGGGCGTCTTGTCGGCCTGCCACATCCCGGTGTAGCCGGATTCGTCGAGGATCGTCTCGGCCAGCCGGACGTGATCATGGTCGGGCACCTGCGCCGCCTTGTGCCAGCGATCGACCGCCTCCACGAGGACGCGCAGCGCGCCGCCGCCCTTGCCGCCGATCCGGCCCGAGGCGACGCAATACCGCGCGCCTTCCAGAAGGCTCACCCCGTCCTCGCGTGCCTGGCGCTGTATGGTCTGCACCGCCTTGTCGCCAAGGCCCCGTTTCGGCGTGTTGACCACCCGCTCGAACGCCAGATCGTCCTCGGGCGAGACGGCGAGGCGGAAATAAGCCATCGCGTCGCGAATCTCCATCCGCTCATAGAATCGCGGGCCGCCGACTACCCGATAGGGCAGGCCGATGGTCAGGAAGCGGTCCTCGAAGGCGCGCATCTGGTGGCTGGCGCGGACGAGGATGGCCTGATCGTCCAGGCTGCGCGGCTCCATACCCCGCGTGCCGCGCTGGATCGCCTCGGCCTCCTCCCCGATCCAGCGTGCCTCCTCCTCGCCGTCCCAATGGCCGATGAGGCGGACCTTCTCGCCGCCCGTCGCCTCGGTCCAGAGCGTCTTGCCGAGCCGCCCGGCATTGACCGATATCAGGCGCGAGGCGGCGGCGAGGATGTGTTCGGTGGAGCGGTAGTTCTGTTCCAGCCGGATCACCTGAGCGCCGGGAAAGTCCTTCTCGAAGCGCAGGATGTTGCCGACCTCGGCCCCGCGCCAGCCGTAGATCGACTGGTCGTCGTCACCGACGCAGCAGATGTTGCGGTGTCTGGCGGCCAGGAGACGCAGCCAGAGATACTGGGCGACGTTGGTGTCCTGATATTCGTCGACGAGGATGTACTTGAACCAGCGTTGATACTGCTCCAGCACGTCGGCGTGTTTCTGGAAGATCGTCACGACATGGAGAAGGAGGTCGCCGAAATCGCAGGCGTTCAGCGCCAGCAGCCGCTGCTGGTAGGCGGCGTAAAGTTCCGTCCCCATGTTGTTGAAATGGCTGGCCTCCGAGGCCGGCACCTGTTCCGGCCCCCATGCGCGATTCTTCCAGTGGTCGATAAGCCCGGCGAGTTGTCGGGCGGGCCAGCGCTTTTCGTCGATATTCGCCGCCGCGATGACCTGCTTCATCAGCCTAATCTGGTCGTCGGTGTCGAGGATGGTGAAGTTCGATTTGAGGCCGACAAGCTCCGCGTGCCGCCGCAATATCTTCACGCAGAGGGAATGGAAGGTGCCCATCCACGGCAGCCCCTCGACTGGCCCGCCGATCAGCCGACCGACCCTCTCCTTCATCTCGCGCGCGGCCTTGTTGGTGAAGGTCACGGCGAGAATCTCGTTCGGCCGCGCCATGCCCCTTGCCAGAAGATGCGCGATCCGCGCGGTGAGCGCCCGGGTCTTTCCCGTCCCCGCCCCCGCCAGCATCAACACCGGCCCTTCCAGCGCCTCGACCGCCTGCCTTTGGGCGGGGTTCAGCCCGTCGAGATAGGGCGCGGGCCGCGCCGCCAACGCGCGGGCGGAGAGGGATGCGCCTTCGAAGGCGTCGGCTTCGTCGAAACGGGTCATGGGTGGCAATCTAGCCGCATCGCGTGGCGAATTAAAGTCGAGTTCACACTCTGTTCCCTCCCTCGTGCTGGACAAGCAGTCGGGCCGTGTCGACAAGGCGGGACATGGACCTGCATCAGCGTTACCCGGCGATTTCAGACCTTAAGGCCCGCGCGCGGTCGCGCATCCCGCTTTTCGTCTGGGAATACCTCGACAGCGCCACCGGGACGGAGGCGACGCAGCGGCGCAACCGTGCGAAACTGGACGCGGTGCTGTTCCGCCCCTCGATCCTGCACGGCGAGTTCACGCCCGACCTGTCCACCACGCTCTTCGGCCAGACCT
>NZ_JAYRTX010000110.1:0-9692 GCF_041919395.1 Albidovulum sp. | reverse complement strand
GCGTCGGTTTCCCGGATCGGGTCACTGAGGCGCTGCGGGTCCGTGGGGATTGGCAAGCGGCGCTCCTGTCCTGGCTCGGTACCCTCATTGAAAGCCCGCGCGCCGTCTCTCGTCACCGCGCCCGGAGGACTCCTCCGGACGCATCATGGACCGGGCGGCGGGCAAGACAAGCCCCCGTTTCTCCGAACAATATCTGCCAAGGCTGGCAACAGTGTGGCGGGAGGGCCAAGGGCCTGAAGCGTTCCGGGCCTGTATCGTTCCCGGTCGGTGCGCCCTTCGGGCCCACTGGCGCCATCGACGGTTTGCACATGGCCATCGCCATCGTCACTGCCTCGGGCCCGATCCCGGCTTCGCCATGCCTTCGTCGGCGCTGCCCTTGCGATCGGTTCTCCCCTTCTCCATGTGATCGCTCCGTTCGCTCGACGCCGACTCAGATATTTCGTCCGCGCCCCGCGAATCGCCCGAAAGTTGCGAGCGCAAACATCCGCGGGCCGGAAACGCGGCTGCGGACTCCTCCCGCGGACTGCCGCGGGCGCCATCGCGTGGTGTCCGCACGGGCAAGGGCTGAGCTTCACCAGCCGATGAGATGCCAAGAAGTTGAAAACCCTCGGCAAATTCTTGCCACATTTTCCGAGATTTACTGTATTAGCCGGGAAAATGTCAAGAAATTTACAGGAAAATCTATTCTTTAAAAAGAGTTACACAGAAATCAACGAATGGACTACAATGCTTCAGCGTTTGACCCCGGGGCGGGGTCGTGGGCCTTTGGCGTTGCGAAGCGGGTCACCTTGCGCGGCGCCGGATCTGCAAGGGAGTATCGAGATGTCAGCTGCCAAGGACCAGTCGGTTCAGCCGTCGGAGTTGCGTGAGGTCCCCCCGGGCTTCGAGAAGGCCCATGTAGACGCCGCCAAGTACCGCGAGATGTATGCCGAATCGATCGCTGACCCGGATGCCTTCTGGGGCCGCGAGGGCAAGCGGCTCGACTGGATCAAGCCCTACACGCGCGTCAAGGACACCGACTTCACGTTCGGCAAGGTCTCGATAAAGTGGTTCGAGGATGGCGTCCTGAACGCGTCGGTCAACTGCATCGACCGCCACCTGAAGGACCGTGCGCTGCAGACCGCGATCATCTGGGAACCGGACGATCCGAAGACGCCTGCGAAGCACATCACCTACCGCGAATTGTCGCGCAAGGTGAACCAGATGGCCAACGTCCTGCTGAGCCAGGGCGTGATGCGGGGCGACCGCGTCGTCATTTACCTGCCGATGATCCCCGAGGCCGCCTATGCGATGCTGGCCTGCGCGCGGATCGGTGCCATTCATTCCATCGTATTCGCCGGCTTCTCGCCCGATGCTCTCGCCAACCGGATCAACGATTCCGGCGCCAAGCTCGTCATCACCGCCGACAGCGCGCCGCGCGGCGGGCGGCGGACGCCCCTGAAGGCCAACACCGATGCGGCTCTCTTGCACTGCTCGGACAAGGTGCGCTGCCTCGTCGTGAAGCATACCGGCGACCAGACCTCGTGGATCCAGGGCCGCGACGTGGATGTGCTCGCCATGATGGACATGGTAAGCCCCGAATGCCCGCCGCGGCCGATGGGCGCGGAAGACCCGCTCTTCATCCTCTACACCTCCGGCTCCACCGGCAAGCCGAAGGGCGTGGTGCATACGACGGGCGGCTATCTCGTCTATGCAGCGATGACGCATCAATACGTCTTCGACTACCATGACGGCGACGTCTTCTGGTGCACGGCGGATGTCGGCTGGGTCACCGGCCACAGCTACATCGTCTACGGACCGCTGGCGAACGGCGCGACCACGGTCATGTTCGAAGGCGTGCCGACATATCCCGACGCGGGCCGGTTCTGGGAGGTCTGCGCCAAGCACAAGGTGACGCAGTTCTACACCGCGCCGACGGCGATCCGCTCGCTGATGGGGCAGGGTCCGGAATGGGTCGCCAAGCACGACCTGTCGAGCTTGCGTGTCCTCGGCACGGTCGGCGAGCCGATCAACCCCGAGGCCTGGAACTGGTACGACAAGCATGTCGGACAGGGCCGGTTGCCGATCGTCGATACCTGGTGGCAGACCGAAACCGGCGGCCACATGATCACGCCCCTGCCGGGGGCCACGCCGACCAAGCCGGGGTCGGCCACGGTGCCGTTCTTCGGCGTCAAGCCGGTGGTGCTCGATCCGGCCACTGCCGTCCGCCAGGGCGAGACGGAATGCGAGGGCGTGCTTTGCATCTCCGACAGCTGGCCGGGGCAGATGCGCACCCTCTGGGGCGATCACGAACGCTTCCAGGAAGCCTACTTCGCGCAGTACCGCGGCTACTACTTCACCGGCGACGGCTGCCGGCGCGACAAGGATGGCTATTACTGGATCACGGGGCGGGTCGATGACGTCATCAACGTCTCGGGCCACCGGATGGGCACAGCCGAGGTCGAAAGCGCCCTCGTCGCGCATCCCCAGGTCGCCGAGGCCGCCGTCGTCGGCTATCCGCACGACATCAAGGGCCAGGGCATCTACGCGTATGTCACGCTGATGAACGGGGTGGAGGCCACCGAGGACCTGCGCAAGGAACTGGTGAAATGGGTGCGGACGGAGATCGGCCCCATCGCCTCGCCCGACCTCATCCAGTGGGCGCCGGGCCTGCCGAAGACGCGCTCCGGCAAGATCATGCGCCGCATCCTGCGCAAGATCGCCGAGAACGACTATGGCGCGCTCGGCGACACCTCGACGCTGGCCGATCCCGCGGTCGTCGACGACCTCATCGAGAACCGGATGAACCGGGCCTGAGACGATGGGAGAGGTCATGACCGCACCTTCCGTCATCATCCTCCTCGGGCCTCCCGGCGCGGGGAAGGGCACCCAGGCACGGATGCTGGAGGAACGCTTCGGGCTCGTCCAGCTTTCGACCGGTGACCTCTTGCGCGCCGCCGTGGCGGCGGGCACGCCCGCGGGCCTCGCGGCCAAGGCGGTCATGGAGGCCGGCGGACTCGTCTCGGACGAGATCGTGCTGGCGATCCTGCAGGACCGGATGGCCCAGCCCGACGTGGCGAGGGGCGTCATCCTCGACGGCTTCCCGCGCACCGCGGGGCAGGCGGAGGCGCTTGACGCGCTTCTCGCCGGCGAGGGCCGCGGCGTCAGCGCCGCGATCAGCCTCGAGGTGGACGACGAGGCGATGGTCGGCCGCGTGGCCGGCCGTTACACCTGCGCCGCCTGCGGCGAGGGGTATCATGACGAGTTCAAGCAGCCCGCCACGGCGGGGGTCTGCGACAAATGCGGCGGCACGGGCTTCAAGCGCCGCGCCGACGACAATGCCGAGACGGTGCGCGAAAGGCTTGCGGCCTATCACGCCCAGACGGCCCCGCTGATCGCGCACTACCGGGCGATGGGCCTGCTCGAGACGGTTCCGGCGATGGGCTCCATCGACGCGATCGCCGAAGGGCTCGCCGCGATCGTCGCGCGAAAGGCGGGATAGAAAGGCCGGCGCCCCGACGCACGGGGCGCGGGTGGGAGGAAACCTAGGGGAGACGCCAATATGGCAGACAAATCATCGTCACACGCCTATTGGCAGGCGAACGTAAGGGTCATCCTTATCTCGCTTGCCATCTGGTTCATCTGCTCCTTCGGGATGGGCATCATTCTGCGGCCCGCGCTGAAGGGGATTTCGGTCGGCGGCGCCGACCTCGGGTTCTGGATGGCCCAGAACGGATCGATCTACGTGTTCCTGGTCCTGATTTTCGCCTACGCGGCGAAGATGAACAAGCTGGACCGCGAACACGGCGTGGAAGAATAAGGGGGCAGGGGACAGATGGATCAGTTTACCCTCAACCTGATCGTGGTGGGCCTGACATTCGCCCTCTACATCGGGATCGCGATCTGGGCCCGCGCGGGCTCGACCGCTGAGTTCTATGCCGCAGGACGCGGCGTCAACCCGATCATGAACGGCATGGCGACGGGCGCGGACTGGATGTCGGCGGCTTCGTTCATCTCGATGGCCGGGATCATCGCGCTCGCCCCGGCGGGCGGCTACACGCAGTCGGCGTTCCTCATGGGCTGGACCGGCGGCTACGTGCTTCTGGCGCTGCTTCTCGCGCCCTACCTCAGGAAGTTCGGCAAGTTCACGGTGCCGGAATTCATCGGCGACCGCTTCTACTCGGGCACAGCGCGCCTTGTCGCCGTCGTCTGCCTCATCGTCATCTCGGTGACCTACGTTATCGGCCAGATGCGGGGCGTCGGCGTGACCTTCTCGCGCTTCCTCGAAGTGTCGACCGACATGGGCCTCTACATCGGTGCGGCGATCGTCTTCGCCTACGCCGTGCTCGGCGGCATGAAGGGCATCACCTACACCCAGGTGGCGCAGTATGTCGTTCTGATCATCGCATACACGATCCCGGCGATCTTCATCTCGCTGAACCTGACCGGCAGTTTCCTGCCGCAATTGGGTCTCATCGGCAGCTACGTACCGCAGGGCGGCGACGTCTCGATGCTGCAGAAGCTCGATCAGGTTGTGACGGAACTCGGCTTCACCGCCTATACCGCCGACACCTCCAACATGTTCAACATGATCCTCTTCACCATGTCGCTCATGATCGGCACCGCGGGTCTGCCGCACGTGATCATCCGCTTCTTCACCGTCCCGAGGGTCGCCGACGCGCGCTCCTCTGCCGGCTGGGCGCTGGTGTTCATCGCGCTTCTCTACACCGTGGCTCCGGCCGTAGGTGCGATGGCGCGGCTCAACCTGACCACGACGTTCTGGCCGAACGCCGTTGCCGGGAACGCGCTTGACGGCGATGCGCTCAGCCTCGAGGCGATCAACTCCGACCCGAACCTGTCCTGGATCAACACCTGGAAGGCCACCGGACTTCTTCAGTTCGAGGACCTGAACGGCGACGGCAAGATCCAGTACTATAACGACAAGAACGAGGCCGTGGCGGCCATTGCCACGGAACGCGGCTGGGCCGGCAACGAAGTCACCAAGATCGACAACGACATCATGGTGCTCGCCAACCCCGAGATCGCCAGGCTTCCGGGCTGGGTGATCGCGCTTGTCGCCGCCGGCGGTCTCGCCGCCGCGCTCTCGACCGCCGCAGGTCTGCTGCTGGCCATCTCCTCGGCCATCAGCCACGACCTCATCAAGGGCTCGATCAACCCGAACATCTCGGAAAAGGGCGAGCTTCTGGCGGCACGCATCTCGATGGCGTTTGCCATCGTGGTGGCGACCTACCTCGGCCTCAACCCGCCGGGCTTCGCCGCACAGGTGGTGGCGCTTGCCTTCGGTCTGGCTGCGGCAACGATCTTCCCAGCTCTGATGATGGGCATCTTCTCGAAGCGCATCAACAAGGAAGGCGCGATCGCGGGCATGCTGGCGGGCCTCGTCTTCACCGCGGTCTACATCTTCCTCTACCTCGGCTGGTTCTTCATCCCTGGCACGAACGTGTACGAGAACGTTCCGGCGAACCATTTCTTCGGCATCTCGCCGCTGTCGATCGGCACGGTCGGCGCGGTGGTGAACTTCGGCGTCGCCTACGTGATCTCGGCGATGACGAAAGAGCCGCCGCAGGAAGTCGTGGACCTCGTGGAATCGATCCGCATCCCGAAAGGCGCGGGCGCGGCCACGCACCACTGAAACTGAACCCGGATGCGCCCCTTTCGAGGGGCGCATCCCCTATCCTGAATCTGGGGCCGGCGGTGCACGACGATATCCGGACCATCCAGACCTTCCTGGAGTCGGTCCATCCCTACGACACACTGCCGCAGGACGAACTGGCGCGCGTCGCCGGTTCCTTCGGCCGCAGGCAGGTTCCGGCCGGAACCGAGATCTACGGCATGGGCGAGCCGCTGACGGGGCTTTACCTCATCGAGGCCGGCACGATTGAAATCCTCGACCGCAACGGCGTTCTGGTCTCGCTTCTGGGCCGGCGCAATTCCTTCGGCGAGCGCGGGCTGATGCGCGACGGTCTCGCGGTGACCTCCGCGCGCGCGACCGAGGACGCGACCCTGCTGAAGCTGCCGGTGGGTGAGTTCCGGCGGCTGATCGCGACCTTTCCGTCGTTCGAGCGCTTCTTCAACCGGTCGCGCGGGGCAGAGCCCCGGGTGAACGACCTGACGACCCGCAAGGTTTCGGAGTTTCTCACGCGCGAACCGCTCGGCTGCGGCCCGATGACGAGCGTCAGGGAGGTCGCAAAGATCATGCGCGACGCCCGGGTGTCGAGCCTCGGCGTCACCGATGGCGACGGGCGGCTGATCGGCGTCGTGACGACGCGCGACCTCGCCGCCAAGGTCCTCGCGGAGGGGCGTGACCCTTCGACGCCGGTGGCCGAGGTGATGGCGCCCGATCCGGTGACACTGCCGCCGACCGCCCTCGGGTCCGACATCCTGCACCTGATGCTGGAACGGAAGATCGGCCATCTGCCGATCACCGACAACGGCCGCTTCGTCGGCATGGTCACCCAGACCGACCTGACGCGGCTCCAGGCGCTGTCGTCGGCCGTCCTCATCCGTGACCTCGCGGGTGCCGAGCGGGTGGAGGAGATGGCGACCGTCACCCGGCGCATTCCGCAGCTTCTCCTGCAACTCGTCGGCGGCAACCACCCGCACGAGGTCACGACGCGGCTTGTCACCGACATCGCGGATGCGGTCACCCGCCGCCTGCTCGCGATGGCCGAGGCCGAATTCGGCACGCCGCCGGTGCCCTATCTCTGGCTCGCCTGCGGCAGCCAGGGCCGTCAGGAACAGACGGGCGTCTCAGACCAGGACAACTGCCTGATGCTGGATGACCGGGTGACGGCCGACGACATGGGCTATTTCGAACGGTTCGCGAGATTCGTGTCCGACGGGCTCAACGCCTGCGGGTACATCTACTGCCCCGGCGACATGATGGCGACGAACCCGCGCTGGTGCCAGCCGGTGGCGAAGTGGCGCGACTACTTCCGCGGCTGGATCGCCAAGCCCGACCCCGAGGCGCAGATGCTCGCCTCGGTCATGTTCGACCTCAGGCCGATCGGAGGGGTGACCGGGCTTTTCACCGACATTCAGGCCGAGACGCTCGCGGCGGCGTCGAAGAACTCGATATTCGTCGCCCACATGGTCTCCAACTCGCTGAAGCACACGCCGCCCCTCGGCCTCATCCGTGGCTTCGCCACGATCCGCTCCGGCGAGCACCGCAACCAGATCGACCTGAAACATTCCGGTGTCGTGCCTGTCGCCGACCTCGGCCGGGTCTATGCGCTGCAGGGCCGGCTCACCGCCGTCAACACCCGGGCGCGGCTGGCGGCGGCGACGGAGACGGGCGTGATCTCGCCAACGGGGGGGCGCGACCTGATGGAGGCCTACGACCTCATCGCCGAAACCCGGCTCGAACATCAGGCGCGGCGGGTGCGGGCCGGCGATGCGCCGGACAATTTCCTTTCGCCCTCGGATCTGTCGGATTTCGAGCGCAGCCACCTGCGGGATGCCTTCGTGGTCGTGCGCACCATGCAATCGGCGGTGGGACACGGCAAGGCAGCGCTGGGATGAGGTCGTCATGGTAATCCACATGATCGCCTTTCTTGGGATCGGGGCCGCGGTCTTTGCGTTCGTCTACGCGATCCGGCACCTGTCCGGCTGGCGGCTGCCGAGCTGGTGGATGCCGGCGGCGGCCGGTGTGGCCATGCTCGGCTATTCCGTCTGGGCGGAATATTCCTGGGCCGGGCGGACGGCCGAGGCCCTGCCCGAGGGCGTCGCCGTCGTCTGGCAGGGTGGCGAAACCGTCGGTTATCGCCCCTGGACGCTGGTCTTTCCCGCCGCCTCGCGCCTGATCGCGCTCGATCGGCGCGCGCCCCTGCGCCACGAGGCGCAGCCCGGGGTCGTGATCCTGCCGGTCTTTCTCGTCGCCCGCTGGCAGCCGACGGCAACGATGACCATGGCTTTCGACTGCATCGGGGGACGGCAGGCCGAACTCGGCGAGGCGGGCGATTTCGGCACCGACGGCGCACTCGCAGGCGCGGAATGGCGGGCGGCGGACCCCGAAGATCCACTGATACGCGCGGCATGCATGGGAGGATGACATGGAGGGAGGCAAGCTCAGACACCGCGTCCTGATCGTGGAGGACGAGGACAACATCGCGCTCGCGCTCGACTACGTGCTGACCCGGGAGGGGTACGACCACGAAAGGATCGCGAACGGCGCCGAAGCCTTGCCGAAGATCCGCGACACGGCGCCCGATCTCGTCCTTCTCGACGTGATGCTGCCCGAGGTCTCGGGCTACGAGATCTGCCAGAACGTGCGGATGGACCCCAAGCTGAAGGACGTGAAGATCCTGATGATGACCGCGCGCGGCTCCGCGATCGAGCGGCGCAAGGGACTGGCGCTCGGCGCCGACGGGTTCATCGCCAAGCCCTTCGAACTCAAGGAGTTGCGCGAGGAGGTGCGCCGGCTTCTCGAACCGGGGGCGGGAGGCAATGCTTGAACGGCTGAGCCTCCGGCAGCGGCTCCTGCTGTTCTTTGCGGCCCTCGCCCTGGGTGGGGTCGCGGCGATCGCGGGCGGGCTCTGGGTCTCGTTCCTGCGCATGGGCGACCCGGAGGTTGCTTCGGGGTTCATTCTCGCGGGCGCGGCGGCGGGCCTCGGACTTCTCGGCGTCGTCACCTGGGTCTGGCGCCTCTTCGACGAGAACGTGGGCCGCGCGCTCGACCGGATCGCCGCGGGGCTGAGGGCGCAGGCCCATGCCGAGGGCGCCGGGGCCTTCGATCCGGGACCCGCGCGCTATCTCGGCGATCTCGGCCCCGCCGCGGCGGCAGTGTCCGGCACGCTTGCCGCGACACGGTCGGCGCTCGATGCGGCGGTGGAGCGCGAGACAGGGCGGCTCCAGTCCGAGAAGGGGCGGCTGGAGGCGCTCCTCTCGGACGTGCCGGCCGGGGTGCTTCTTTGTTCGGCGTCGCATCAGCTGGTCTTCTACAACGGACCCGCGACCGACCTCCTCGGCGCCGGCGCGGCGCCGGGGCTCGACCGCAAGGTCTTCGACTCCCTTCGCGCCGCACCGCTTGCCCATGCCTACGAACGGCTCGTCGCCTCGGGCGAGGCCGATGCCGTCTCGGACCTGATGGTGGCGACGGTGGACGGCGCGCGGGTGCTGTCCGGCCGGATGCGGCTTCTCGACAGCGCGGGGGGAAAGCCAGGCTACGTCCTGACGCTGCGCGACGTGACGACCGACCTCGCGGTCCACGCGGGCCGCGACCGGCTGCTCGAGGAGATATTCGACCGCATCCGCCGCCCGGCCGCCAATCTTCAGACGGTGATCGGCGTCGCCACCGAGGACGGGGGCGGCCTCGGCGAGGGCGGACCGGGCGGGGGAGGGGCCCTCGGCGCGGCCATGCTGCAGGAGGTGGGTGCGCTCGCCTCCACGGTGCGCGAACTCGGCGAGCGTTACGACGCGGCGCGCGGCGCCTGGACGGTGCTGCCGATGACCCGGGCGGCGGACCTCGTCGACGGGCTCGGGGCGCGGGTGGAGGCGCAGGGCCAGGCGCTCGTGTCCCGCGCCGCCGACCTCATCCTGCGCTGCGACGGGTTCGAGATCGTGGCGCTCCTCGCCGGCCTCGTCCGCCGCCTTGCGGAAAGGGGCGACGCGGCCGACTTCCGGCTGGAAATCGCCGAAGAGGGGGCGGGTGCCCTTCTCAGCCTCGACTGGACGGGGCTGCCTCTTTCCATCGG